>DATIEW010000769.1:0-5115 GCA_035455585.1 Vicinamibacterales bacterium
CTACCTCCTGACCTACGCGGTCGCCAACCTGGGGGCGCTCGGCATCGTCGCGCTGCTGGGCACGCCGGAGAACGAGCACGACGAGCTGCGGGACTTCGCCGGGCTGAAGGACTCGCGGCCGGGGCTGGCGGCGCTGATGACGGTGTTCCTGTTGTCGCTCGGAGGCTTCCCGCCGCTCGCGGGCTTCATCGGCAAGTGGTACATCTTCAGCGCCGCGGTCCAGGAAGGGCACTACTGGCTGGCGATCATCGGCGTGCTCACCAGCGTCGTCTCGGTCTTCTTCTACCTCCGCATCGTCGTCATGATGTACATGACCGAGGGCGTCGAGGTCGCCCGCCCGCGCATCCCGGCGACGGCGATGGCGGGGCTGGCGCTGGCGACCCTGGCGGTCTTCTACCTCGGCGTGCTCCCCACCCGTGTCCTCGACCTGGCGATGCAGTCCATTGCGACGATCTTCTGACGTGCGGGGTGCCGGAGGTGACTACTGAGGAAGCGGAGGGCACGGAGGAAACGGGGGACCCTCCGTTCTCACCGCACCTCACCGCACCGTCAGCTCTCCCCGCAGCCGGATATCCCTCGACGACGCCCCCACCATGATTCGGAACGCGCCAGGCTCGACCACCTGGCGCAGCTCACGATCCAGCATGCTCAGGTGCTCGGGCCCGAGTTCGAAGGTGACGTCCTGCCGGGCGCCGGGGGCGAGGTGAATGCGGCGAAAGCCCTTCAACTCGATGACGGGGCGCGCGACCGACGCGAGCACGTCTCGCACATACAGCTGCACGACCTCGTCGCCTCCGCGAGTCCCGGTGTTTCTCACCATGCAACTCACCCTCGCGCGACCGTCGGGACGGATCTCCGCCGGCTCGATTCTCAGATTCGAGTACTCGAAGGTCGAGTAGCTCAGACCGAATCCGAACGGGAACAGCGGCCGGCCGGTCAGATCGACGTAGTCGTCGCCGCGGCCCGTAGGCTTGTGGTTGTAGTGAAGCGGGAGCTGGCCCTCGGCCATCGGGAACGTGATCGGCAGACGGCCGGCGGGGTTGTAGTCGCCGAAGAGGACGTCGGCGACCGCGCCGCCGCCCTCTTCGCCTGGATACCAGACGTGGATCACCGCGTCCACCTTGTCGAGCCAGGTCGACATCGTGATCGCGCTGCCGCCGACGAGCACGACGACCAGGGGCTTCCCAGTCCCCGCGATCGCTTCGATCAGTTCCTCCTGCCGGCCGGGCAGGCTCAGGAACGCGCGGTCGCGGAACTCTCCCTCTTCGAGCCCCGCCGTGACGATTGTCACCTCGCTCTGACGGGCGAGCGAGACGGCGCGCTCGATGGCCTGGGCCGGGTCGCTCCCGACTCCGGCGTCCCACACCAGCTTCATGCGTGCGTTCCCTCTGCTCTCGAAGAACTCGAGCCGCAGTTCGTGGGTCGATCCAGGCTCGAGCGACACCTCGACGAGGCGTGTGCCGTACGACTGCTTCTTCCAGTTGTCGATCACGAGGCGATCGTCGAGATACAACCGGTAGCCGTCGTCTCCCTCGATGCCGATCCGCCGCACGCCCTCCGGCGGAACGGCGATCGAGCCCGTCCAGCGCGCGGAATACCAGTCGAACGGGATTCCGCGGCCCGGTGAGTTCAGCGTCCAGCGGAAATCGATCCTGGGGTCGGTCCGGACAATGCGCGGCGGACCTGTGAGGCGGATGTTGTCGAAATACTCGCCGGTGAGCCCGGGAACTCTGCGGCCGTTGGAGATCGACGTCAGGGCGCCGGCCGGAACAATGTGAACCTCACGTGTCGAACGGCCGGGTCCCATCTCATGGCGCACGCCGGCGGATGGCTCCAGCTTCTCCCTGATGCCGTCGAGGATCGACGTCGTCGACACACCTGGACCGCTGTAGCCGCCCAGGCGTGCTTCGACGGCATCAGGCCCGATGACCGCGATCGACTTCACCGTGGAGTCGAGCGGCAGCGTGCCGCGCTCGTTCCGGAGGAGCACGATGGCGGCGCGCGCCGCTTCGCGGGCGAGCGCGCGATGCTCGTCCAGCCCGTTAGACCTTGCGGCGCCGCCGGGATCGACGTACGGCTGTTCGAAGAGGCCCAGCTCGAACTTGACCCGCAGCACGCGCGACACGGCCGCGTCGATCACCGTACCGGCGATCTGCCCGCGGCGGAACGCCTCCCAGTACGGCCGGTACTGCTCGTACGACGACTGGAAGATCACGTCCAGACCTGCTTCCAGCGCGTGCTGGGCGGCGGCCGGCGTGTTCGGCTCGGTCATGTGGAGCACCGTTGCGCCGCCGGTGGCCGACGCGTCGGAGATCACGAACCCCTCGAACCCCCACTCGCGCTTCAGTATTCCGTTCAGCAGCCGGGGGTTCTGCGTCGCGGGCGATCCGTCGACCGAGTTGTAGGCGGTCATGATCGACCGCGCGCCCGCCTGCCTGACGGCCGTCTCGAAAGGGGGGAAATAGCGCTCTCGCAGCTGCCGTTCGCTGTGATCGATGGGATAGCTGTCCCGCCCGCCTTCACCCACATTGGCGACGAAGTGCTTCGGCGTGGTCACGACGCCGGCCCCTTCGAACGCTTCGACGAAGACGCGGCCCATCCCGGCCGCGAGAAACGGGTCCTCTCCGTATGTCTCCTCGACGCGACCCCACCGTATGTCGTCGGCGATGTTGACGACCGGAGAGAGCACCTGCCGGATGCCCCGGCTGGCGGTTTCGCTGGCGATCGCCGTCGCAACGCGGCCGACCAGTGCTTGATCCCACGTCGCTGCCAGCGCAATCGCCTGGGGAAACATCGTCGCGCCCGGGCGCGCCAGCCCGTGCACGGCCTCGTCGAACGCGATGATGGGAATGGCGAGCCGGGTCTTTTCGACGAAGTGGCGCTGGATGCCGTTGATCCGCTCGGCGTGCGCGCGCGCGATCGCGGATGCGGGCATGGATTTTCCGGGCTCGCCATCCTGAACCGTCGAGATCTGCAGGCCGAAGACGCCGTGAGCGTAGTCGTGCGCCGGATCGTCGAGACTGCCGGGAATCATGAACAGCTGCCAGAACTTCTCTTCGAGCGTCATCCGTCCGACGAGATCGCGGACGCGGTCTGCGACGGGAAGCCGGGGATCGCGGTAGGGAAGGAGCGGCGACGGCTGGCGCGCGAGTGCGGCAGCGCCAGCCAGGAGGATCGAGGCGAGCAGGAATCGCGGCGCGCGCACGCTCAGCGCCTGCCGGAGCCTTCGTATGGTCGGTCGCGTGTCTGGCCGCCTTCCGGATCGCGCGAAGAGGACGGCGTGATGGAGGTGTCGAGCGGCCGGAAGTTCACGTCGAGGATCCGCAGCCGCTCCAGGTGCGCGGCCAGGCGGGGGAGGAACGCGTCGAGCTGGCGCTGTTCGGCCGGCGTCCAGGCCACCTCGGCAAGGGCCGTGAGGCGCGGAAATGCGTTGTACTCGACGGCCTTCGGATTCGGCAGGTACTCGGTCCACAGCTGGCCCTGCACGCCGAGGATGTGTTTCCGGTAAGCGGGCTCGAGGACGTCCGGCATCGGCTCCCAGGTGTACACCTTGTCGAGCGGCAGGAAGCCGCCGATGTTCAGCGGCTCATTGGCCCTTTCGCGTGACTGGTAGTAGTCGAAGTACGTATGGCTCGTCGGGGTGAGGACTGCGTCGTGCCCGGCGCGCGCCGCGGCGACGGCGCCCTCGACGCCGCGCCAGCTCATGACGCTCGCGTTGTCGGCCAGGCCCCCTTCGAGAATCTCGTCCCACCCGATCAGCCGGCGGCCCTTTGCGGTCAGGAACGAGTCCATCTGGCGTATGAACCAGCTCTGCAGCTCTTCCTCGTCCTTCAGGCCGAGCTCGACGATGCGCGCCTGCACGCGCGGACTCGCTTTCCACTGCGTCTTGACCGCTTCGTCGCCGCCGATGTGAATCCACGGTCCCGGGAACAGCTCCAGCACCTCGCTCAGCACGTTCTGCACGAACGAGATGGTCGACGGCTCGACGTTGAGCAGGTACGGCGAGATGCCCCAGATCGTGCGCGGCTCGATGCGCTCGTCCGTGCATCCGAGCTCGGGGTAGGCGGCGATCAGCGCCTGAGAATGCCCTGGCATGTCGATCTCGGGCACGACGGTGATGAAGCGAGCGGCGGCGTACGCGACGATCTCGCGCACATCGTCCTGCGTGTAGAAGCCGCCGTGGCGCTTCCCGTCGAATGCCTGCCCTGTCTCGCGGTGGGGTCCGATGAGCGTCTCACGGCGCCAGGCGGCGACTTCCGTCAGGCGGGGATACTGCCTGATCTCGAGCCGCCATCCCTGGTCGTCGGTGAGGTGCCAGTGGAAGCGGTTCATCTTGTGCAGCGCCAGCAGGTCGAGGTACTTCTTCACGAACTCCTTCGGCTGGAAGTGCCGGGCGACGTCGAGGTGCGCGCCGCGCCAGCTGAAGCTGGGCACATCCTCGATCGCGACCGCTGGGACGCGCCACTCGATCCCGTCCACCGGCGCCTCCCGGTAGATCTCGGGCGGCAGGAGCTGCCGCAGCGTCTGCAGGCCGTAGAAGACGCCGGCGGGCGCCGCGGCGCCGATCGTGACCGAGCGCGGCGTCACGTCGAGCCGGTACCCTTCGTCTCCGAGCGTACGCTCGAGGGCTTTCTGCTGACGCAGGGCGATGTGCGCCGATCGCGGGGCGGCGCCGATCCGTACCTGGAGATCGAAGCCGGTGGCCGGCTCCAGCATGGAGGCGAGCTGGCGGCCCTGCGCGCCGAGCGCCGCATCGACCACGATCGATGTCGATCCGGTGATGGTGAAGGCGCCGCGGCCGGACACCACCTTGCCTGGCAGCGGCACCACCGCCAGCGCGGGCGCCTCGTCCTGGGCCGGACGCAGAGCGCCACCGCCGGCCAGGACAATCAGGCCAAGCAGGATGGGTCGCAGCATGACGCCGCGGATGGTACCACGTCCGCACGACCTGGATGGACAGAGGCCGGTGAAACGCGGCCGACTCCTCCCAACTGCCAGCTCCAACTCCAAAGGTCTCTTGGCGGCAGGCCGAGACGCGCCTTGGGAGCTCAAAGTTGGGCACTGGGAGCTGGCGCTGGACGTTCTTGAACCTCCTGCTACGCCCGATAGGCCGGA
>DATIEW010000770.1:0-7166 GCA_035455585.1 Vicinamibacterales bacterium
ACGTGGCGCGCAGGCTGGTCAGGTTCGCGTCGGAAGACATCGGCAACGCCGACCCCAACGCGCTGGCCGTCGCCGTCGCCGCGAAGGACGCCGTGCACTTCATCGGGATGCCCGAAGGCAACACGGCGCTCGCGCAGGCCGCCATCTACCTTGCCACCGCCCCGAAGAGCAATTCGGTCTACCTCGCGTATCTGGATGCCGCTGCCGCAGCCAGGGAGGATGCCGCCGAACCGGTTCCGCTGCACCTCCGCAACGCACCCACGCGGCTCATGAAGCAGCTGGACTACGGCAAGGGCTACAAGTACGCCCACGACGAGCCCGAGGGCGTCGCCGACATGGAGTGCCTGCCGCCCGCTCACCGCGGCCGCAGGTTCTATCGGCCGACAGGCCGGGGATTCGAAGGCAGGCTCAATTCAGATGGTCGACCTTCCGGAACATCTCGAGGCGGAGGGGGAGAATGAACGAGAATCGGTAGTCCCCCTGCATCCGGCCGACCGGAATGCCGACCAGGTCGCCGTCCCGGTTCAGCACGCCGCCGCCCGAGACGCCCGGATGCCCGTCGGTGAGGCAGGTGACGAGCGTGTTCGCGATCTTCTGGCCCACGTAGCCGGTCGATACGATGATGCCCTTGGAGTAGTCGTTGCCAAGCCGGAAGATGGGATCCGCGAAGTCGAACGCGTACGCCAGGTTGATGGTGAGCGGCGGCAGATCGACGGCCTCCCGGACCCTGACGATCGCCCAATCACCGGGGTCGACTTCGACCTTCGCGTCGCCCGCGTCGACGACACGCGCCGAAATCTGACGCCCCCTGTACATCAGCTTGACCGACACCACTTTGCGCTGATCCGCCTGCGCATCCTGGCCGAGCGCCACGACGCCGTGCTTCACGGTGATGAAGTATCCGTTGCCGAGATACCCCGCGGTGCCGTAGTTGCTCACGCCACGGTCATCGTACGAGTACAGCTCGACGAAGCTGTCGCGGCGCTCGCGCAGCAGGGTCAGGGGAAGGAGCCCCATCTCGTCGGCCAGCTGCCGCTTCACGTCGGCCACAATCGCGGCGCGGCTCAAATCGTCCATCGGGGTCGACAAGCTGGTCGCACGGCCACCGGTGCCGGCCGTTGCCGGCGTGCGTCGCTTGAGCAGCGCGACTTCCGCGCGCAGCGCCGCAAGCTGCTCGTCGCTGTCGGTCTGCCGGGCGCCCAGGTAGTTGCCGAGTCCGAAGAACAGGAGCGCAAACGCTGAAGCGAGAACGGCGGGCACGGCGCGGCGAGTAGACATGGCGACTCCAAGTTCGGCAGCTAAACCGCCCCGTACAGACGGGACTTACAGCTTTGCGCACCCCGGGAGAGGGGCTGCCTTTTCGCTTGGAAACTGACCGACCCGAGCTGCTGGGATGATCAAAACTGTAAGGGAACCGACCCTCGGGAGTCAAGGGTAAATCGTGCGCACTCAGACGCTTATGGTCCAGGTGTGCAATTCTGTGCACCTCTGAGCCGCGCCGATGACCGGTCCTTCCGTCCGTGCCCGCTCTTACTCGCGCCCCTTTCGTCCCTCGGCCGCGGCCGGCGAAGCCGCGACGGGCGCCCCCTGCATGCCGAGGTGCTGAAGAACGGACGGTACGTTCAGCCCCAGCGCCTCGAGCTGCTGCAGCAGGCTGAAGACCACGGCCGGACTCGTCTTTGCGATGCGTCCCAGGCTGCTGCTCCCGCTGTCGCCGTTGCCGCCGCCCTGGTCGATCACGACCAGCTTGTCGATCTTGCCGAGCGGCGCCGCCACGGCGCCGAAGATGCCGCTCGACGCCTCGAGGATTGACGGCAGCTTCTCGAGCACCGTCTGCAGGCGCGCGGCATCGTTGAATTCCTTCCAGGCCTCGGCCTTGCGGAGAATCGCGGCCGCCTCGGCGACCCCCTGCGCCTCGATCGCCTTGGCCTGCGCCAGCCCGATCGCCTCGATCCTGGCAGCCTCCGCCCTTCCTTCGGCCTCGACCGCGGCCGCTCGCCCCACGCCCTCCTTGCGCAGTTTCTCCTGCTCGGCCTCGGCCAGCGCGATGAGCGCTCCCCTTCGGCCCTCCGCCTCGAGAATCGCCGCCTGCTTCGCCGCCTCCGCCCGGACGATGGCGGCCTGGCGATCGGCTTCGGCCGGCTTGATGACCGTTGCCTCGAGCTCCTTCTGGCGGCGCAGCACCTCCTGCTCCTGCACGGAGATCAGTTCCTGGGTGCGCGTGCGCTCGATCTTGACCTCTTCGGCGACGACCGCCTGCCGGGCCGTCGCCTCCGAGAGGGGTCCCGCCTGCTGCGCGCGCGCCTTCTGGGTCTCGACCTCGGCCTGGTACTGCGCCTGGCGGATCATGAAGTCGCGCTGTGCCTGCGCGATCTCGGCGTCGGCCACGAACTTCGCGCGTTCTCCTTCCTGCAGCGCTTCCGCGGACTTGATCTTCGCGTCCCGATGGGCCTCGGCTTCGCCGATGGTCGCGTCCCGCTTCACCTCGGCGGTCCGCTTCTTCCCCAGCGCGTTGAGATACTCCTCGTCGTCGCTGATTTCCTGGATCGTCAGCACGTCGACGCCGATGCCCATCTTCTCGAGGTCGACAGCCGCTTCGGTCGTCAGCTTCTGCGCGAAACTCTGCCGGTCGCTGTTGACCTCTTCAACGGTCAGCGTGCCGAGAATCGATCGCAGATGGCCTTCGAGCGTCTGGAAGATGACCTTCTGGACCTCGATGTGCGTCATGCCGAGGAAGCGCTCGGCCGCGGCCTGAAGCGACGTGTCGTCGCCGCGGATCTTCACGTTCGCGACCGCCTTGACAGACACGGGCACTCCCTTCAGCGTGTAGGCCCGCCGGATCTCCAGCGGGATGGTCATCACGTTGAGGTGGAGGTACTCGACTTTCTCGAGCAGCGGGATCCGCAGCGCGGCGCCGCCCTTGACCATGCGGTAGCCGACGACCCTGCCGTCAGGGAGCTTGCGCTTGCGGCCGCTGAGGACTGCGACCGCGTTCGGCGAGACCTTCAGGTAGTTCCGGCTGATCAGCCAGAACGCCGCCATCAAGGCAAGGACGACAGCAAGACCCAGAACCGGAAGCCACAGCCCACCGAAGTCCAGAGGCATGAGAGTAGCCCGCCCTTCACTGACGTTTGACGATGACGACCTCGCCGAGAACTTCCGCAACGCGAACCGAGGTGTTCTCCGGTATCGGGTCGCTGTCGCTCGCGCGGGCCACCTTGTCGACCAGCTCTTCGCCCACGCGGCATCGTACCTGGCCGATCCCACCGGCGGGAATGCCGACGATTACCCGGCAGGTCTGGCCGACCAGGTCGTGCGATCTCACCTCGGAGGTCGCCTGCTGGGCGTAGAGGAACCTCGCAAAGGCGAAAACGGCACCTCCGAAGACAAAGCCGCCGCCGATGCCCAGGAGCGACGCCGGCACCGGCGTCAGTCCGTAGTGTGTGCCGATGGCCCCGAACCCCCCGAACGCGGTGACGAACACGGCGATTACGCGGCTGCTGAAGAAGCCCGGACCTTCCTGATCCAGATCGTGATCGAACCCGCCGTCGAAGAAGTCGAAGATCTCGCCGAAGACCAGCGAGATGATCAGAAAGAGGAAGCCGACGGCCGTGATCGCGAGGAAGACCGAGAAGGCGCTCAGCGAGGACAGAACCCCCATGCCGTGTTCTCAGGAAGTGCTGTCACTCTAGGGAACCTCACGCCGGATGTCAATTGCGATGGCGTGCCGGGCCGCGATGCCGCCGCGAACGTAGAAGCCGAGGTGCATCCGGCCCTCACGCAGCTGGCGCTGCTGGACGGGCGGCAGGACGAGCGCACCAGACGCGCGGTCCTCGCCGCGCGCGAGGATCTGGTGCACGGCCGCGCCGACGCGGTCGTCCGCCTCACGCTGGATCCAGGCGCCCAGGACGTCCTCGGCGCGCACCCCCATGGCGCGCGCATCGTAGGCCAGGCGGCCGGTCGTCCCGTCGAACGTGAGGCGCGCGGCGAGACTCGCCTTCGATGGCGCGCCTGCCCGCAGCTCGGTCGCGAACACGAGCGGCGCCGGCGCGCCGCGCCCGACGAGGGCCGGCGCGCTGAACGGCGGCCTGCGCACGCGCGACTTCTGCTCGACGCCGCGGGCGAGCGACAGCAGGCGCGCCTCGTCGTAGGCACGGCCCAGCAGCTCGAGTCCGATCGGCAGCTCATCGCCCGTGAATCCTGCGGGAACGCTCAACGCGGGCAGTCCGGTCGCCGCGCTCAGCTGACAGGTCGAGCCGGCCTGCGGCTGCCCGATGAGGGCAGCCTGACGCCGGAGCGTCGGGTACGCGAGCGCCTCCAGCCGGTGCTCTTCCATGGCGGCCAGGACGGCCTGTTTCAGGAGGTCGCGTTTGATTCGCGCGCGGCGATAGGGCTCGCTCTCGGGTCCTGCCGCCCTGTTGCGCCGCCGCAGCGATCCTTCGACCACGGCATGGTACAAGCCTCCGGCGAGAATGTCGTCGAGCGTACGCACCGGCGCCTTCGAAAAGCCTCCGAGATAGCCGGCCAGGTCGCCCTTGAACTCGTGATCGATGACGCTCGTTCCGCTCAGCATCTGTTCGAGACCCGGCACGGTGACCTCGATGATCTCGGCGCCGGCCTCCTTCATCCCTTCGAGGGCGCGCCGCACGACGCCGGCCGCCTCGCGATCCTCGGCTGCCTCGCCGAAGAGCGCCGTCAGCACACCGATGCGCGCTCCCTTGACGGCCTCCGGCGCGAGTGCGTCGCGGTAGCTTCGCGGCTGCCGCCGATCGGCAGCCATCGTTACCGGGTCGGCCTCGTCGCTTGCGACGGTCGCATCGAGCATGAGGGCGAGATCGGCGACCGACCTGGCGAGCGGACCCGCCACGTCCTGGCTGTGGGAGAGCGGCAGCACGCCCGTACGGCTCGAGAGACCCACCGTCGGGCGCAGGCCCACGAGCGCGTTCTGAGCGGCCGGGATCCTGATCGAGCCGCAGGTGTCGGTGCCCAGGCCGGCCGCGGCGAGATTGGCCGCCACGGCAGCTCCGGTGCCGCCGCTCGATCCCCCGGGGTTGCGTGACGGATCGTAGGGATTCCGCGTCTGCCCCCCGAGCGAGCTGACGGTCGTGATGCCGGACGCCAGCTCGTGCAGGTTGGTCTTGCCGAGGATCACGGCGCCGGCCTCGCGGAGCTTGCGAACCTGGAAGGCGTCCCGTTCGGGACGGAGGTCGGCCAGGGCGAGCGAACCACCGGTCGTCGGAAGGCCCGCCATGTCGAAGTTGTCCTTGACGACAACGGGGATGCCGTGGAGCGGACCGCGTGTCCGGCCGGCGGCGCGCTCCGCATCGAGCGCCGCCGCGTCGTCGAGTGCCCCCGGGTTGATGGCGATCATCGCGTTCAGGCGCGGCCCACCTCGATCGTACGCCTCGATTCGCGCGAGATAGATCTCCGACAGCTCACGCGACGTCACGGCGCCCGACCGCATCGCGTCCTGCAATTCGGCGATCGATTTCTCGATGACGTCGTACCGGTCGCCGGCCCACTGTCCGGACTGCCGGTCTGCCTGGCTCGATGACCCCGTTCGCGCGGGCATCGCCAGCACGGCCGCCGTCAGCATTGCGAGGCTGACCGCCGCGCGGACGCGAGACTGCCGCATCTTCATGGCGCATTACCTCCCGTCCCTTCGGTTCTCGAGGGGTTCATCGCCCACGCTTTGCCCATTGCCCATTGCCCATCGCCCATGTCATATGCGTTGGAAGTTCTTCTCGATTTCCCGTCGCGACAGGCGCAGCACCACGGGGCGGCCGTGCGGGCACACGCTCGAGTACGCGGTCCGCCGCAGCTCGTCGAGGATGTACCGCATCTTCTCGAGCGTGAGCGGATAGTTCGCCTTGACGGCGGCGTGGCATGCCATCGTCGCCGCGATCCGCCGGAGCGCGTCCTCGACGCGTGAACCCCGGTCGAGGCCTTCGAGATCTTCGGCCAGCGCCCTCACGGCCGCCTCGCACTCTGCCGGCTCCAGGAGCGCCGGCACGGCGCTCAGCCGCAGGCTGTCGCCGCCGAACTCCTCGATTTCGAGGCCGAAGCGATCGAGGGCTTCGGCCTGCTGCACCAGCGACTGCCGCTGCGCAGGCGACAGCTCGATCAGGATCGGCGCCAGCAGCCGCTGGCTTTCCAGCCGGCCCGACGTCAGCTTCTCCATCACCTGCTCGAACAGCACGCGCTCGTGCGCGACATGCTGATCGACGATCGCGACGCCCTCATCGTCCACCGCGATGATGAAGGTGTCGCGGAACTGCCCGAGCGGAATCATCGGCCGGACGTCGGCGGGGGTAATCTCGCGGGCGCCCGCGGCGGTTTCAGCAGGCGGCGTCAGTCCGGCGACGCCCTGGCCCGGCTCCGGCCGGAACATCCGGAGCGCGGCGTCGTGCTCGGGCGTCCAGCGGCTGCCGACCGATGCGCCCGACAGCACGCCGGGAATGGCCATGGGTCTGGGGAGATCCGGCCGCGGCGTGAACGGCGTGAACTGCAGCTCCGGCGCAGGACCGTGTCCGAGCGTCTCGGCGAGCGCGCGCCGAAGGACCTCGTGCACCAGCGACTGCTCGAGGAACCGCACCTCCGCCTTCGTGGGGTGCACGTTGACATCGACGCGGTCGGGCGCGATCTGGATGAAGAGGTGCACCTCCGGGCTGCGTTCCTTGATCGTGGCGACGCTGTAGGCCTCCGAAACGGCGTGCGCGATCGTGCGATCGCGGACGCAGCGCCGGTTGACGAACACGTGCTGCGGCCCCCGTGACGGACCCTGGTCGCCCAGCGCGGCGACGTAGCCGTGGATCTTGAGCCCCGCTGCCTCCTTCCGCAGCTCGACCAGGTCGGGCCGTTCGCCGAAGAGCTGGAAGAACCGCTCCCCGGCGCCGGCGGCCGGCGGACACTCGAGGAGCTTCCGCCCGCCGCTCGCCAGCGAGAATCCGATCTCCGGGTAGCCGAGCGCCATCTGCGTGACGAGCCGCGAGATCTGGGTGCTCTCGGCCGAGTCCGACTTCAGGAACTTCCGTCGCGCCGGCAGGTTGTAGAAGAGATCCGCGACCTCGACCGACGTGCCTTCCGGCGCGCCGACCTCGCGCACCGACGAGACCGTGCCGCCGTTGACGCGGACTTCGGTTCCAGTCGGGGGGGCCCGCGCGCGC
>DATIEW010000771.1:0-11808 GCA_035455585.1 Vicinamibacterales bacterium
GCCGGCCTACGGCTTCAGCAGCACGGATTCGAACGTCCCGATGAGCATGGGCCTGCCCGCCATCACCATCGGCCGCGGCGGGCCCGGCGGCCGCACCCACTCGCCAGACGAGTGGGTGGACGTCGATCCGAAGGCCAACATACAGGCCGTTCAGGTCGCATTGGCGATCATCCTGTCGGTCGCAGGGTAGGAAGGAAGAAGGAAGAAGGTAGAAGGAACAAGGAAGAGGGGCTTTCCTTATTCCTTGTTCCTTCTTCCTTCTTCCTTGACTCTGCGCAAATCGTAAGCGGCCATCTCCCTGATGTTGCGCACGAGCAGCAGTCCATCGGCCATGGCCGGGTGGTTCCATGTCTTGCCCTCGAGCGCCGGGAACCGCACGATCTCGTCGTGGCGATCCGGCGTCGCGCGGACCAGGGCGAGGTCCCCGTCCTCGGTCAGCACGATGAGGTGGCCGCTGGCGAGCACGACCTGCCCGTAGCCGTAACGGCCTCCCTTCCATTTCAGATCGCCGGTTGCCGCGTCCACGCACGCCAGGATCGACTCGTCGAGTCCGTAGATGAACCCCTCGTGCAGCACGGAGCTGGTGAACTGGTTCTTCATCCTGATGTTGCGCCAGACCTCGCGCACGGAGAAGCGTCCGTCGGCTTGCGTGAGTTCGAGCACGGCCGCTCCGGTACCGTAGCCCGACGACAGGAAGACACGGCTGTCGCCGACAACGAGCGGCTGTGACGCGTGGATGTCGAACTGCGTCTTCCACGGGTACTCCCAGAGCACCTCGCCGGCGTCCGGCGTCAGTCCCATCAGGCGTGACGCGCTGAAGACCAGAATCTGCCGTACGCCGGCGAGCGTGACGAGCATGGGCGACGAGTACGCCTGCTGATCGCCGAGCGCCGCCCAGACACGCTTTCCCGTCCCGCGATCGTAAGCTGCCACCGACCTGGCGTTGCTGCCGCCGGGCAGCACCACGACCGTGTCGCCGACGATGAGCGGGGAAGCGGCCATGCCCCACTGCAGGTTGGAGGCGCCCGCGTCGTGGAGGATGTTGGTCCGCCACTGGACCTTTCCGCTCGTCTCGTCGACCGATCTCAGCTCGCCTTCGGCGCCGAGCACGTAGACGCGGCCGTCGGCCCAGGTCGGCGTGGCGCGCGGACCGTCGCCCCCCATGAACTCGCGGAACGCCGCCGTCCACCTGCTGGTCCACAGCTCGCGCCCGGTCGCAACGTCGTAGGCGGCGAGCACTTCTTCCTCTCCGCGCTGCTCGATGGTGAACGCGCGCCCGCGCGCGACGACGAACGACGCGTAGCCGCCGCCGACCGGCTGCTTCCAGATCGGCTGGAGACCGCCCTCGGGCCAGTCTGTCCGGATGGGCTGCTCGTCGTAGTGGCCGTCGCGTCGCGGACCGCGGAAGGAGGTCCAGAAGGCTGCCGGCTCGAGCCTCGCGGGAGGCGCGGCACCGGCGACGGGCGGGACCGGAACGTCCCCGGGCGGGGCGGAAGGCGCGGCGGGTTGCGACGCGGCGGCTCGACTCTCGTCTGCCGTGGACCCGCTCGCCTGAGCCTCACGCCGCTGCGCTTCGCGGTGGCTGGCAATGCGCTCATCACGAGCGCGCGCCGATTCGACGAACTGAAAGTGCGGCGTGCCGCCGCCGTCGAGCACCAGGCGGAGGCCGAAGACGTACAACAGTGCGCCGGTGAGGACCAGGGCGCACAAGGTCAGGACAGCCGCGCGCAGAATGCGACGGAGCATGCTGTTCCTACCGTCGCCGCGCGTCGGGCACCATGTCGAGCACGAACGACGAGATGGTCGGGTTCCTGAGGTTCACGTAGTAGTTCGTGCCGGTGTTGCAGACGGCTTCGGATGTCGCAGACGTCACGCCCGCGATCGCCCAGACGCCCCCTTCGTCTACGAGGATGGGCCCGCCGGAATCTCCCGAGCAGACGGAGCTGACGTTGGTGCCGTACTGAGTCTCGAGAAGCGTCGTGCTTGCGCCGGTAATCGTGGTCGCGCCGGCCCGCAGCGTCGCGGGGACGCTGCTCTGGTCGCGTCCCCACCCCGCCACGACCGCGGCCTCGCCGACCCGCGCGTCCCGGTTGAGGAGCAGCGGGATCGGCGTGCGCGGCAGGTCCTCGTCCATGAGCACGACGCCGACGTCCACGCTCGACGCGCCCATGCCCGTGTAGCTCGGATGCCTGGCGAACGTCGACGTGACGATCTGATCGCCGCTGCCCAGCCACACCCTGACCGTCGCCACACCGCTCGCGAGGCAGTGCGCCGCGGTCAGCACCGCCCGGGGCGTGATGACCGTGCCGCTGCACGAACCCACGCCCGAGCCGGACTGGTCGCGCATGTTCAGTTGCACCACGGCCGAATTCGACGGCGAGCAGTCCGAGCCGTTCAGGATCCCGATCGCCCCCGATGCCGTCAGACCGAGCGTGCCGCACACGCCGCCGGGCGGAAGCGTCGGCGTCGGCGTGGGGGGGCTGGGCGCGCTCGGGGAGCTGCCTCCGCATGCGGCTCCGGCAAGCGCCGCCAACAGCGCCGTCAGCGCGACAGGCGACCAGTTGCTTGATGACCTTCCCATGGCGCGGCCCTAACCTTCAATCCTTCTCAGGAGGCGCCGGTGCTGCATCTTCTGGCTCAAGTCTCTCGATTGTACTCTCGACCAGGTGCGGCAGAGCAGTGCCTGTCCCCGCCGCCAGCACCCCGGCCCGGACGTAGGTGAACAGCTTGTCCCGGGTATCGGCGATGTCCAGGTTCCGCATGGTCAGCTGGCCGATGCGGTCCTGCGGCGTGAACATCGATTCCCCCTTCTCCATCGTCAGCCGCTCCGGTTTGTAGGTGAGGTTCGGGCTGACGGTGTCGAGGATCGAATAGTCGTTGCCCCGCCGCAGTTCGAGCGTGACCTCGCCCGTCGTCGCGCGCGCCACCCAGCGCTGGGCCATCTCGCGCAGCATCATGGCCTGCGGATCGAACCACCGCCCCTGATACAGCAGCCGCCCGAGGCGGCGGCCGTTGTCGCGGTACTGCTCGATCGTGTCCTCGTTGTGGATGCCGGTGACGAGCCGCTCGTACGCGATGAAGAGGAGCGCCATGCCGGGCGCTTCGTAGATGCCGCGGCTCTTCGCCTCGATGATCCGGTTCTCGATCTGGTCGCACATCCCCAGTCCGTGACGGCCGCCGATCCTGTTGGCCTCGAGCAGGAGCCCGACATGGTCCCTGTAGGTGATGCCGTTGAGCGCGACCGGCTGCCCCTCTTCGAAGCGCACGGCGACCGTTTCTCGGCGGACGACGACGTCCTCGCGCCAGAAGGGAACGCCCATGATGGGCTCGACGATCGTCATGCCGCGGTCCAGACGCTCGAGGTCTTTGGCCTCGTGCGTCGCGCCGAGCATGTTGGAATCGGTGGAGTACGCCTTCTCGGCGCTCATGCGGTAGGGAAGTCCCGCGCGCTGCATGTAGGCCGACATCTCCGCCCGTCCGCCCAGTTCGTCGATGAACGCCTGGTCGAGCCACGGCTTGTAGATGCGCAGGCCCGGATTGGCGAGCAGGCCGTAGCGGTAGAACCGTTCGATGTCGTTTCCCTTGAACGTGCTCCCGTCGCCCCACACATGGACCTCGTCCTCGCGCATGGCGGCGACGAGCATGGTGCCGGTGACGGCGCGGCCGATCGGGGTCGTGTTGAGGTAGGGCAGACCCGCCGTCGAGATGTGGAACGCGCCGCACTGGAGCGCGGCGAGGCCTTCGGAGACGAGCTGCGCGCGGCAGTCGACGAGCCGGGCCTTCTCGGCGCCGTACTTGAGCGCCCGGCGCGGGATGTCGTCGTAGTCCGGCTCGTCCGGCTGACCGAGGTTCGCGGTGTACGCGTAGGGGATCGCGCCCCGCTGCCGCATCCAGTGAAGGGCGGCGCTCGTGTCGAGGCCGCCCGAGAACGCGATGCCGACCTTCTGGCCGGCGGGAAGGTGCTGGAGGATGGTTGGCATCTGGACCCTACATGATACGAGGTCCAGGCCTGGCGTTCACGATCGGCGGTGCCGCAATCCCGTCACCGCGACGCGGGTTACCTGCCGGACGATCCTGCCCAGTTCCTCCGGCGTCGCCTTTTCGATTCGTGCGCGCGAGAGCCGCAGGCGCGGCACGAAATCGGTGCCCGCCACGCGGAACGACATGTCGAATTCGTCGCTGGTGACGGGCCTCAGCCTGGCGTGGTCCAGCACGAGCGTGTGCGGCCCGGCCGCAAACGAGAGCCCGTTGGTGAATGGCACGAGTTCCTCGACGTTCATGACGCGCTCCTCTCCGGTCCATTCGGTTGGACCGTGCCGGTTTGTTGATGCTCTCTGCAATTCCGGTCGTGTCGGCCACTACGATAGCAAGACAGACGCCAGCCGCAGCGCGCTCGAGGCTGCGTAGAACTGGTACGTCTCCGGCCGTCGATTGCCCGATTCCGGACAGGAGGCGGTCGCGTTGACATGCCCTTTCGCCTTGGCGGATCATCCGCGCAGCGACCGGGGTCATTACTCGCGCTTGCTTGGGCTGAATCAGTGAACCCAGCCGGGCGCCGAAAGTCGTCGCGCGAGTCGCGGCGATCATCGATACCAGGAGCCTCTGTGTGACTTCCCGCACCATCCGACATCTGGCCGGCATCACGGCGCTGGCGGCGTGGACGAGCGCCGTCGCAGCCATCCCCGCGTGGGCGCAGGCCGTTGCGCCAGCCGCACCGGACGCCGCCGGCATCTCGGCCGAGCGGCTCGAGCGGGTCGGCGCGTTCCTTCGCGGCGCGGTCGAACGCGGCGAGATCGCAGGAGCCGTCGCCCTCGTTTCGCGCGAGGGGAGGGTCGTCTATCTCGAGGCCGTGGGGCAGCGCGACATCGCGAAGCAACAGCCGATGAGCCCGGACACGCGCTTCCTCGTGGCATCGATGACCAAGCCGGTCACCAGCGTCGCAGCGATGATCCTCGTCGAGGAGGGCCGGCTGCTGCTGAGCGACCCGATCGCGAAGTTCCTGCCGGAGTTCAAGGACATGGGCGTCATGTCAAGGAAGCCCTCCGCCGGGACCAACGGGCCGCTGCCGAGCGTGCCCGCACGGCGGCCAATCACCGTGCGCGACCTGCTGACGCACCGCGCGGGATTCGTCTACGGCTTCGCAGGCGATGGCCCGTTGCAGGCGGCGTATCGCGCGGCGGGGATCATCGACGGCCTGCGCGACACCGAGGAGACCCAGGCCCGGAACATCGCGCGGCTCGCGAAGCTGCCGCTGGCCCACGAGCCCGGGACGCGGTGGCACTACGGGCTCTCGACCGACGTGCTGGGCCGGGTGGTCGAAGCCGTCTCGGGGCAGCCCCTCGATGCCTTTCTGCGCGAGCGCGTGTTCGAGCCGCTCGGCATGCGCGACTCGGCGTTCTACGTCCCACCCGAAGAAGCCGATCGCGTTGCGGTCGTCTACCGGCCGCGCGACGGCGGAGGCTTGGAACCGCTGCGCGAGGGCGATCGCGTGGGGCAGAGCACGGTCGAACGCCCCGCCTATCGCGGGTCGCGCAAGTTCCTGTCGGGCGGATCCGGCCTCATCACGACGGCAACCGACTACGCGCGTTTCGCGCAGATGCTTCTCAACGGCGGGATGCTCGACGGCGTCCGGATCCTGGGCCCGAAGACCGTGAGGCTGATGACCGTGAGCCACACGGGCGATCTCGAGCCGAGCCCTCTCGGACCCGGCGTCGGCTTCGGCCTCGGCTTCAGCGTGCTCACCGACGCCGGGGCGGCCGGCAGCTTCGCCTCGGCCGGCACGTTCGGGTGGGGCGGGATCTTCGGAACCGACTTCTGGGTCGACCCCGGCGAGCGGCTGACCGGCGTCCTGATGGTCCAGCTCATCCCCCACGAACCGCTCCGCCTCCGCGAGCGCTTCAGGACGCTCGTTTACCAGGCGATCGAACGATGAGGCCCGCCGGCGTAGGGTGTGGTTCGTATGACGCCGGTGAAACCAGTGACGCCCCGGGCGCGCGCCACCGCCAATCACGACCAATAGGAGGCTACTGATGTACCGACGCTCCGCCGCCGTCGCGTTCGCCACCGCGCTTGCCATCGCGTCGCTCGACGCGCAGCCTCCCCAGCGGCCGTCGCAGCCGCCCGCGCGGCCACAGGCCGGGGAGCCGCGCGAGGAACGGCGGACCTACGAAGTTGCCGGCGAGGCCGAGGCGCGGATCTCCGAGACGTCGCACACGATGCGGCTCGGCGGCCAGGAGATCCAGTACACGGCGCACGCCGGAACGCTGCCGATCCGTCTCGACAACGGCGAGCTTGCCGGGCGGATGTTCTTCGTGTCCTACACGCGCAGCGGCGCGGACGCGAAGTCCCGGCCCGTTGCGTTTCTCTTCAACGGAGGTCCCGGCTCGGCGAGCATCTGGCTGCACATGGGGTCGTTCGCGCCGGTCCGCGCGGAGATGGCCGCCGAGGGATTCCAGCCGGCCCCGCCGTACCGGCTCGTCCCTAACGAACACTCGCTGCTCGACGTCTCGGACGTCGTCTTCATCGACGCGATGTCGACCGGTTACAGCCGCACCGTGGCCGGCGTCGATCCGCGCCAGTTTCACGGCGTGCGCGGCGACCTGCGCGCGTTCGGGCGCTTCATCCGGGAGTACCTCACGCACTTCGACCGCTGGTCCTCGCCGAAGTTCGTCATCGGCGAGAGCTACGGCAGCATCCGCTCCGCAGGCCTGGTCGGCGAGCTTCAGAACAGACACGGCATCGAGCTGAACGGCCTCGTCCTGCTGTCGGCGCTCCTGTCCTACCAGACGATCCGAAACGCGCCGCAGAACGACATCGCGTACGTCGTGCTCGTGCCGACCTACGCGGCCACCGCGTGGTATCACAAGAAGCTGCCGGCGGATCTGGCGGCGAAGCCGCTGAAGGCGGTCGTCGACGAGGCGCGCGCGTTCGCGTTCGGCGAATATGCGGCGGCGCTGGTGAAGGGCAACACGCTCACGCCGGCCGAGATGCGGGCGATGGCGCAGAAGCTGGCGCGATACACGGGACTGCCAGCCGAGTACCTCGAGCGGGCGAACCTGCGCGTCACGGCCAGCCGCTACCGGAAGGAGCTGCTGCGCGGCGAGCGCCTCGCGGTCGGCCGACTCGACAGCCGCTTCACCGCGGTGGATCTCGACGCGGCCGGCGAGGCTCCCGAGTTCGATCCGTCCAACTCCGCGCTCGCGGGCCCCTACGTCGCCGCGTTCAGCGAGTACGTGCGGCAGACGCTGAAATGGAGCTCGGACCTCTCGTACCCGACAAGCGGCAACGTCCGGCCCTGGGCCTGGGACGAGTTCGAGAACCAGTACATGGACATGACCGAAGAGCTGCGCGCGGCCATGTCGCGCAACCCGTTCCTCCAGGTGCTCGGCGTCGCCGGCTACTACGATCTGGCGACCCCGGTCGGGGGCCTCGAATACAACCTGTGGCACCTCGGGTACGACGAGGCGTTCACGCGGCGCCTCGGCATCACGTACTACGAGGGCGGCCACATGATGTACATCCGGCCGTCCGCCCACGCACGGCTGAAGGACGACATCGGGCGGTTCATCCGCGAAGCCGCACGGTCGGGCGGCCCGCAGACGTCGCCGTCATCTTTCCAGCGTGAGGCCGGCCGCTGACGAGCCGGTCGCGACCGCCAGGCCGCGCTTACGAGAGTGTTGTTTTGTCGTCGTGCTACCGGTCAAGCGTGATCTTCAGGCCGGCTTGCACCAGGCGCGGCAGGCCCGGTCGGACACCGGAGGGACGTCGGCTGATGATGTAGACGTTGTCCGTCACGTTCTGCACGCTCGCAAACAGGCTGGCGCCAGCTGTGAGCTCGTATTCTCCCGATGCGCTCAACACAAAGTACGAATCGGTCGAGTCGCTGGCGACGTACGGGCCCTGTCCTGCACGCGTTCGCATCCGACCAACATAGAAGCCTTCAAGCCTCGCCCGCCATGCCTGATGGTCCGTTTCCATACTGGCATGGAACTGGTGGCGTGGCACGTACGGCAACTCATCGCCGATCCGCACAGAGCCCCACGGCTCGAACTGGCTTTGAAAGCTGTTTCGGAACTCGGCGTGCGTGAACGTGTAGGTGAGGCGGATCGGCAGGGCGGACCGGATGCCCAGCGCCCGGGCAGGGTTCCAGTGGGCCGAGGCTTCCAGACCGTACGTTTCGGCCTTGCCGCCGTTGAAAAGCTGGCCCTCACCGGTGCCGCCGCTCGCCAACGTGTCGCGACCGAGCAGGTTCGCGTAGTCGTTGAAGAAACCAACAACTTCTGTTCCCGCGTCGCCGCGGTGGACGCGCGTGCCGATCTCGTAGTTGATGCTGTGCTCCACCTCGGTGCCCTCCGACGCGCCCGGTCCAGGCGGTGCGAAACCCTTGTGCACGCCGGCAAAAGCATTGACTCCCTCGCGGAACGTGTAACTGACTCCTACGCCTGGAATGACGGCGTCGACATCGGTTGTAACGATGGTCGCCGCGCCGGTGCGGCCCGGGTCGGTCCGGGCGTACCGAATCGAGTCGAAATCGATGCGTTCGTAGCGGAGCCCTGGCGACGCGGTCCACTTACCCCACATGATCGCATCCGACACAAATCCGGCGACCGCGCTGGCTGCGGCGATCTGATTCGCCTGGCTGCCCGGCGCCCCCGCCCGGGTCAGGATCATCTGACCGCCGAGCATCTGATATCCGTCATCTTGCTGAAAGCGATCTTCTTCGTCTTCGTGATAGCGAACGCCAACTTCCAGCTGATGTCGAACCTGTCCGGCAGAGACCGAGAGCCCAAGGACCGACTGCACCCCCGCACCGTAGTACGAGCGGTTGTTGTTCCGGACGGTCAGCGCATTGGGGGCGCTATCCGCACCCCTCAGCACGTCCATCCGCCCGGGGTTGAGTTCGGGCGCGCGAAGCACCTCGTCCAGTCCGGATCCGAGCACGCTCTCGAGCTTGTACCAGGCCCGGTGAAAGTTGTTTCGATACGCGAGCGTCGTCAGATCCCAGTTGCGACGGGCGAACAAGTGACGCACCTGATACTGTTCGTGCGTCGCGTCGAGTATATCCACCTGCGACCCGGCGTAGCGGCGGAGGGGTGTCATCTGAAAATCCCCGTCCGCCAGGCCGAGGTACGTTTCGTCGTCGGTTTGCTCCGTTCGACCCAGCTTGATCTCGACTTCTTGATACAACGTCTCCCGGGGAGTGGTATTGATTCGAAACTTCGCCAAATAGTCTGAGAGCTCAACGCCGGTATCGCCGCCGTCATCGAGCTGCTTGAACCCGTCGTTGCGGAACTGAAACGTTTCGACGAGCCACCCGAAGTTGCGGTACGAGTCGCCGACGTCTGCCGTGATCCTGCGCGTGGCGTCGCCGCCGCCGGTCACCGTGCTCCGAAGGCGAAACGCGGATGGGATGCTCGTCGAGACGTAGTTCAGGACGCCGCCAGTCGTGATGGGTCCATACTTGATCTGGCTCGATCCCTTACGCACCTCGAGTGATTCCATTCGCCCCCCCGTCGGAGAGTAATAGGCCGCTGGCGCGGCGTACGGGGCCGGGGCGATGAGCACGCCGTCCTCCATCAAAGTGATCTTGCTGCTCCGGTCGGTTCCACTGCCCCGCATGCCGATATTCGGCCGCAGGCCGTATCCCTCTTCTTCCTGGATGTTCAGCCCCGGAACCCGCCTCAGCATCTGATGGATGTCGTCCGTCGCGAGCGTCACCTTCTCCATCTCTCGCCGGTCGATGACGACAGCCGAGCCTGGAATCCTCTCCACCAGGTTGGCATCGCCCACCACGTTGATGCGCTCGCGCACGATCTCCGGCAGAACCAACGTGAGGTCGAGCGAGGCACCTGCCGGGACGGTGACCACCTGTGCGACGGGCGAGAAGCTGATAGCGGTCGCAGACACGCGGTACTCACCGGGTTCGACATTTGAAAACTGGAAGTGACCCGATGCGTCGCTGGTGACTGTAGATGAGGACCCGCGAACCGACTGAAGGCTGACCGTCGCGCCGGAGACGGGCTGATTGGTGGCTGACATCACCTGGCCCGTGACACGGGCGGTCTGTGCCTCGGCCGCGACAAGTGAGAAGAATCCGGCAAACAACAGGACGAAAACAGCTTGCACTGTCAGGCGATCAGCCACGCGGCCTCCTGCTCGGTCGTGCCGGGAGCGAAATGAGACTCAGTCGCAGTTTTAGGGCCAAGCATAAATCGGACACATTCAGTCGGTCAAGGCGAACGGAAGGAGAAGACCTGTCTTTTCTGGGGATTGACCTCGTCCACCAGCACTTCGCGCGAAGGCGGGGGTGTGGGGCGGAGCCCCACGGAAGGTTAGTGACGGCCGAGCCGCAGCTCCAGGTGGCGCCTCACGTCCGGCCACTCGGCGGCGAGGATGCTGTACATCACGCTGTCGCGCACGGTGCCGTCGCGCCGCGCCTGATGATGACGGATGACGCCGTCCTTCTTCGCACCGAGCCGCTCGATCGCCTGTTGTGACGCGAAGTTGAAGTTGTCGGTGCGCAGCGCCACCACCTTGCAGCCGAGATCGTCGAAGGCGTGCGCCAGAAGCAGCAGCTTGCAGATCGTGTTGACGCTGCTTCGCTGGCGGCTCTTCGCATACCAGGTGTAGCCGATCTCGACGCGATCGATAGCCGGTACGATGTCGTGGTATCTGGTGCTGCCGACGATGGTCCCCGTCGCCAGCTCGCGAACGGCCCAGGGCAGCATATGCCCCTCGCGTTGCCCCTCGAGCGCGTCGCCGATGTAGCTCGCCGTCGCGCTCGCGGTCGGAATCCCGGTGAACCACAGATTCCACAATTCCCCGTCGGCGGCCGCGGCGACGAGGCCGTCGTGGTGATCGGCGGTCAGCGGCTCGAGGCGGATGCCGTTGCGCTCCAGCACGATTGGTCTGGGATGAATCATGTCGATTCGCAGGCGTGCTCCATTCTGGCACGCGAGGCAGTCAGTAGTGGAGAGCCGGCAACCGGTTGACATTTGCCGTCGAACCGCGTCCATATATGTGACACGAACATGCTCGACGGCTTGCTCACGGATCTGCGAGTGGCCATCCGCTCGCTCCTCAGGGACCGCAGCGTGGCGACGACGGCGATCGTCACGCTGGGATTGGCCATGTCGATCGGCGTGGCCGTGATCGTGGTCGTCAACGCGTATCTCTTCAAGGCGCTGCCGTACCCTGGCGCAACCCGTCTCTACTCCGTACGCTACGCGCCGCCCGGCGAGCCGGCGCCCGGCGGGATGCAGAAGCTGGACTGGACCGCCCTCGACGATGTGATCGAGCATCCGATCGCATGGGACCTGGACGTCTTTTATCTGATCGGGGGCGGCACGCAGGCCGAGGCGGCCCCGGGCGCCTGGGTCACACCCGGCTTCGTGGAAGGTCTCGGCATCCGCCCGGCCGTCGGCCGCGGGTTCGACCGGGCCGCGTTCGTGCCGAACAGTCCGCAGGTCACGCTCATCAGCCATCGGCTCTGGCAGACCCGCTTCGGCGGGGATCCGGACATCGTAGGGCGGGAGTTCAACGCCTACGTCAGCGACAGGCCCGAGGAAGCCGAGACGTTCGTCATCATCGGTGTGCTGCCGGCCGACTTCTGGCACGTGAACACCTACACCGAGATACTCGCGCCGCTGCGCGTTCCCACGTATCCCTACATGGTCCGGCTGCGCGAGGGCGTCACGCCGGGAGCCGCTTCCGACAGGATCTCGGCGCTGGTGCGTGCGGGCTCTCCAGGACTCGCGCCCGACTGGAAGGTCGATCTGGTCTCGACACACGACGCGTACGTGTCTCGCG
>DATIEW010000772.1:0-2216 GCA_035455585.1 Vicinamibacterales bacterium
CCGACGCACGCGCACGGCCAGGGCTACACCGACCTCAACTTCCTCATCCCCGAGCTCGTCTCGCGCGTGCGCTTCAACAAGGGCCCGTACTTCGCCGAGGACGGCGACTTCGCCTCGGTCGGGTCGGCGCGGATCCTCTACGCCGACCGCCTGCCGTCGAACGTCGCGACGCTGACCGCCGGCTCGTTCGACTACGTACGGGCACTCTTCGCCGGCTCGCCGGAGGTCGGTCGCGGGAATCTCGTCTACGGGGCGGAGTTCCTCTACAACAACGGACCCTGGGACAACCCGGCGAACTTCCGCAAGTACAACGGCGTGCTGCGCTACGCGCAGGGCACGCCCGCGAACGGCTTCAACGTCACCGGGATGGCCTACAAGGCGACCTGGAACGCCACCGACCAGATCCCGCAACGCGCGGTCGACGACGGCAGCATCGGCTTCTTCGGCGCGATCGACCCGACCGACGGCGGCGAGTCGAGTCGCTACAGCCTGTCGGGCGAGTGGCGGCAGTCGGAGGGCAACATCAGCCGGGCAGCGAGCCTGTACGCGATCCGGTCGCGGCTCGATCTCTTCTCCAACTTCACCTACTTCCTCGACGACCCGGTCAACGGCGACCAGTTCCAGCAGGCCGAGAAGCGCGTCGTGTTCGGCGGCGAGGCGAGCCAGACGTGGTTCACGCACTGGGGCGAGCGGCATGTCTGGAACACGCTCGGACTGCAGCTGCGCCGCGACCGGATGACCCCGGCCGCCCTCTACAGCACCGCGGCGCGCGAGCGGCTGTCGACCACGCGCGAGGACGACGTCACGGTGGCGAGCGCCGGGCTGTACGCGTCGAACACGATCGAATGGAGCCCGTGGTTCCGCACGGTGGCCGGGCTGCGCGCGGACTATGTCCGTTTCGACGTGGCGAGCGACAACCCGGAGAACTCGGGCAAGGAGACCGACACCATCTTCTCACCGAAGCTGTCGCTGATCTTCGGACCGTGGGCGAACACCGAGTACTTCCTGAACTGGGGGCAGGGATTCCACAGCAACGACGCGCGCGGCACCACGATCACGGTCGATCCCAAGACCGGGGAGCCGGTGCAGCGGGTCGATCCGCTCGTGCGCACCACGGGGTACGAGGCCGGGCTCCGGAGCCGCCTCTTGCCGGGGCTGACGACCTCCCTCGCGCTGTGGCGGCTCGAGCAGGACTCGGAGCTGCTGTTCGTCGGCGATGCCGGCACCACCGAAGCCAGCCGGCCGTCGGAGCGCACCGGCGTGGAATGGGTCCTCCAGTACGTGCCGCGCCCGTGGCTCGCCTTCGACCTGACCGCGGCGTTCACCCGCGCACGGTTCACCGACGACGACCCCGCCGGGAACCGCATCCCGGGCGCGCCCGACGCCGTCGCGTCGGCCGGCCTGACGGTAGACAACATCGACGGCTGGTTCGGCAGCCTGCGCTGGCGGTACTTCGGGAGCCGCGCGCTCGTCGAGGACAACACGATGCGGTCGCAGGCGACCTCACTCGTCAATGCCCGGGTCGGCTACATGATCACGGACAAGATCCGTGCGTACCTCGACGTGTTCAACGTCTTCGACTCGCGCGACCACGACATCGACTACTTCTACGTCTCGCGGCTGCCGAACGAGCCGCCCGAGGGCGTGGCCGACCGGCACTTCCACCCCGTAGAGAGCCGGGCGTTCCGGTTCAGCGTGAGCTTCGCGTATTGAGCGGCTCAGACGGCTGTTGCGATGCAGCGCCGCGTGCACGGCGGGCGCGTCGATTCAGCTTGACTGCGCGCCGTGTGAATGGTTGACTAAATGAGCAAGTGCGCGCTGCGCCAATTCGCGGCCACGAGGAGACAACGGCCGGCAATGCGGCGCTTGCGATCGCCGGACGGGACAGTCCGACGACAAAAAACACCAACAACACTCACGGCCAGGCCGTTCGTCCACGACGGCCGGCCGATGCAGGTCAGGGGTAGTTATGTCCACCGACGAGTCCGCTCGGGGCTCGACGCCGGAGCTGCTGGCGCAGCGCGTCGGCGTACGGCCGGTCTATCTGGTTCAATCTCCACGCGTCAAGGGTCTTGCGGTCGCCAAGTGGCGGTTCGACGGCTTCCGCGCGCTCGAGGACCGCAACCCGGAGAGCATCCTCGCCTACCGGAGCGGGGGTGCGGGATGCGCAACGAAGTCCGCCGGCGGCCGGACGATCCGGAAGCGCCCCCGCATCG
>DATIEW010000773.1:0-5774 GCA_035455585.1 Vicinamibacterales bacterium
TTATCGAGATCCCGCTGCTCCTGAAGCGAAGCGCCCGGTACCTGCTGGTGCAGCGAGGGCTCGTGCTGCTCGTTGCGGCGATAGGCACGGCTGCGACGCTGGTGCTCGCCTGGGTCTTTCCGCGCTTCGTCCCCGATCGCCCCGATCTGGCGGTGCCGTGGGGGCTGGTCGTGGGGGTCGGATTCGGGCTCGCGCTCGCATGGGCCGGCGCCCGCGTCCAGCGCGGCGTCTCGAGCCGCATCGACCGTGCGTTCTTCCGCAGCGCGTACGACGCTCGCAGGATCCTCGAGGAGCTTGCCGCGCGCGCGGCCGGCACGACGAGCCGCGACGAGTTGGCTGCGCTGCTCGAGCAGTGCCTCGCTGATGCACTCAGACCGGCCGGGCTGGTCGTGTACCTGGAGCACCGTGGCGGGACCTTGCGCGCGATGTCCGGACGGTGCCCGCCCGAGCTGGCGGCGCTCGACCGCAGCGCGCCCGGGCTGCAGCTCCTCAGCGGGACCCGAGAGCCGCTCGCGATCGAGATTCGAGAGGACGAACCCCATCCGATGTCTCTGCTCGCGCCGCTCTCGCCGGAACTGGTGGCGCCCATCACGAGTCGCGGCGGCGTCCTCCTCGGGCTTCTCGTGCTCGGCCGCCGGCGATCCGACGAACCCTACTCCGGCGAGGACCGTCGGCTCCTGAGCGCGGTCTGCGTTCAGGCGGGCCTGGCGCTCGAGAACGTCGCGCTCGCCGAGCAGATGGCGGAGCGCCTGGAGTCGGAGCGACGCGCCGAGCGCGACCTCACGATTGCGCACGAGGTCCAGTTACGGCTCCTGCCGCAGGCGCCGCCCGTCGTCTCGACGCTCGATCTGCGGGGCCTCTGCCTGCAGGCGCGCGCGGTCGGCGGCGACTACTACGACTTTCTCGACCTGGGCGATGGACGCCTGGCGCTGGTGCTCGCCGACATCTCCGGCAAGGGGATCTCGGCGGCTCTCCTGATGGCCAACCTGCAGGCTCACCTGCGCGCGCAGTATCTGCTCGCGCGCGACGATGTCACGCGGCTGCTGACGCGAATCGACCGGTTCATGTTCGAGGCGACGGCTCCGTATCATTTCGCCACGATGTTCTTCGGCTGCTACGACGAAGTCGCGCGCCGCCTCGTCTATGCCAACTGCGGGCACAACCCCCCGCTGCTGCTGCGCGCCGGCGGCGGCGTCGAGTGGCTGACCCCGACCGCCCCCGCGGTCGGCCTGTTCCCTACGTGGGCGTGCACGACCGGCGAGGTCCGGATCGCTTCCGCCGACACGCTTCTCGTGTACACGGACGGCGTCACCGAGGCGATGGACGACGACGGGGAGTGCTACGGGGAGGAGCGGTTGCTGGAGGTCGCCTACCGCGTGGCCGGCGCACCGCTCGACGATGTCGTGACGGCCATCGTCGGTGAGGTCCAGCGGTTCAGCGGCGCCGTTCAGGAGGATGACCTGACGCTGGTCGTCGCGCGCGGCCGCTGAGTCCAGAGTACTTCGTGTGTCAACTCCCAAAGCCCAACTTCCAACTCCCAACGTGCCGTGCCACGGACGCTTGGGAGTTGGTGGTTCGTTTCTCGGGAGCCTACACGCCGGCCGCTACGCCCCCGAGCCGCGGGGACTGCGGCGTGTCCCGCCGCATGGGCTGCAGTCTCCAGTACGTCAGCGATCGCCACAGCCACTCGGCGGGGCCGAAGCGGTACTGCCGGAGCCACACGGGACTCACCGCGAGCTGAAGGGCCCATACTGCCGCGACGAAGAGGAGCTGCTGAGCGTAGTCGAGCCGGCCCGCCAGGCCGAAGCCCCAGCCGAGGAACACGATCGACGCGATCACACTCTGGAGAAGGTAGTTCGAGAAGGCCATCTGACCGACGGCCGCAAGCGCGCTGCGGATGGGGCCGAGCACTCCGCGCTTCACGAGCAGGATGAGCGCGGCCGCGTAGCCGACGGAGGCGAGCACGGCTCCAGCGTAGTTCCACAGGTCGAGCGCCGTGCGATCGGGCATGCCGAAGCGGACGCGCTCCAGCTCGACGACCCCGTACGCCGCGAGCGCGAGCCCGGCGGGAATGCAGACCGATGCAGCCAGCGTGTAGACACGGTCCGGGCGGCTGCCGTCGAGAAAGCCCATCTTGTGGAGAGCCATCCCCAGGAGCATCATGCCGCCGCAGCGCCAGAGAAAGAACATCAGGAAGAAGAACGTCTCGCCCATGAACACGAATGGGGCGCGGTACGCGACGATTTCGAAGTACCCTCCATGTAGACGCGCGAGCTGCGCGCCGGCCTGCTCGCGCGTCGGCATCCACATCTGCAGCTCCTGCGCGCGTTGGGCCTCTTCCATGGACTGGAAGGCAAAGCCATGGCCGATCGACATCAGCGCGCCGATTGCGAGCAGTCCCGCCGCTCCCGCCATCAACGCCCACGCGGGGAGGCGGCGCACCCACCAGAGGAGGATGATGCCGCAGAGCGCGTAGGGCACCAGGATGTCGCCGTCCCAGATCAGGTAGGCGTGGACGAGCCCGATGACGAGGAGCCAGAACATCCGCTTGAACCAGAGTCCCCGGGGAGGTTTGCCCGTCGCGGTCGGCTTGGCCGCATAGAGCAGAACGCCCGCGCCGAACAGCATCGAGAACAGGCCCATCATCTTGAGGTCGAACACGATGCTGGTGAACATGTAGGCCGCCCGGCTCGCACCCGTGTAGTCGAACAGGGCGTAGGGGTACATGTAGGCGCTGAACGGCGCCGCCATGGCCCTGACGTTCATGGCCAGGATGCCCAGGAGGGCGAAGCCCCGGAGCACGTCGAGCGTTTCCAGCCGTTCGCTGGCGGTGACGGGGGCAAGCTGCGTCATGGGTGGGAGTCTACACTCTTTGCTAGCCCGGATAATTCACGAACGCGACGCAACGACTCGCCCCATTCGCTCCGAAAACCGGCTTCCCCGCCCCAGCGCGCACAGAACGCGCGCCGGGGACCCCTCGCAGGGCGGAAGAACGCTGCTCCGGCTTACCGTCCTCGGTCGCAGGCCTGCGCAACGTTCTACCTGACTCGTGTCGCCCTGCTCCAACGGTTTCTTCGCGAATGGGGCCTCGTCGATCGGCGGTTCGTGAATTATCCGGGCTAGCGTCCCAGTGCGATGCGTGCGCCGACCATGGCGCGGCGCGGGTCGATGAACACGGTGGGCTGGCCGAAGGTGGGGCTGTAGAAGTTGTCGGTCGCCAGGCTCTCCTCGGCCGTGTCGTTGAGCGCGTTGAGCAGGTCCACCATCAACTCGATCCGACCGAGGCGCCCGCTGGCGATCGCCCGCGACACGCGGATGTCGAGCAGGGTCTGCGAGGCCAGCCGCCGCGACCCTCGCGGTTCGATCAGGATCCGCTGGTCGCCCTGCGGCAGGACGATCTGCGTCGTTGCCGCCCACGGCTTGCCGCTGAAGTACTGCAGGTTGCCGGATACAACCAACCCGGTTCGTGGAACGTCCACGCTGCCCATGACGCGCATGACGTGCGGGCGATCGTTCGGCAGCCGGCCGCGCGCGTTGGTGAGATCGTTCGGATCGCGGCCGAACGTCAGGGCAATCGGGGGCCCGACGGTGCTGACCTGCGGCCCCGAGGCGGTCGTTCCACTGGAGGCCATCAGGCCGCGGGTCTTCGACAGCGTGTACGATCCGGACGCTTGCCAACCTCCCGACCGGCGCTTTTCCACAGCGAACACGACGCCGTCGTAGCTCAGCGAGTATCCCTCGGGGTTCGTCAGCACGAAGCGTCGGTCCGCCGTCGAGTTGATCAGCCGGAACACCGGCAGCGTGCGGCCGTCGGGCAACGTCCGGACCTCCTCCTGATACTGGCCGCCCTCGTCCGTCCAGCCGATGAAGTCGTCGCCCCGCTTTCGCACGTAGGCCGCCGCGACCGCGATCCCGCCCAGCTTCCGATCGAGCCCGATCGAGTACTCGTCCGTGCGCGGCGCGCGCGTCTCCCCGTCCAGCCGCAGATTGCTCGGATCGACGACCGAAACGATGCGTGTGTAGCCGCCGGCTGCCGGATCGTATGCCGCGGTCGTTGTCGGGGTCACGCCGGGGTGGAACGGCTCGAACTCTCCCGTCAGGACGCCCTGGCTGAACCTCCCGTAGCTGGCCCGGAGCAGTGTCAGGCCGTCGGTGCCGATTTTCAGCGTGGCACCAAGACGCGGCGACACGATGTTCCACGTGTACAAGTGTCCAAGCCCGGGGATGATCCCGTCCGCCTCCCGTCCCTCCGCATCGAGCGCCGGAAGGTCCTGGCTCTCGGCCCGGGTGTGGTCGAACCGGACGCCCGCGCTGAGCGTCAGCCGGGCTCCCACCGTTATGGTATCGCTCACGAACGCGGCTGCGCTCGTGAAACGCCCGCCCGATACGACAGGCGCGCGATACACCGCTTGAAACGGTGCTCCAGCGCTGTCGACGTACCGCACACCGGTGGGAATCACGCTGGCCGAGTCGTGTTCGCCGCGCTCCAGCTGCGCGCCGATCTTCCACTGGTGGTCGGCACCCAGCGCGGAGTCGTAGCGGCTCAGCGTCGCCTTGGCGGTCGTGCGGCTGATGGTCACCTCGCCGAAGGACGGTGGGGCACCGCTCGTCACTCCTGTCACGCGGTCGCGCCGGCTGGCCGTCGTCGTGTCACCGGTGCTGGGCGGCATTCTCTGCGCGTGGACGAACCGTCCGACACGCACGTCCCACACCATGTTGGGGGATGCCGTGTGCGTGAGGTGTCCGAAGGTGATCGCGGGCACCGTCCCGTGCGGCCGGATCGTTGCCTCGAATGGGGTCACCACCGTCGGTCTGACGGGATTGACCCAGAACTCGGTCTGGACGCTCTGTACGAGCTGCCAGTCCGGAGCCAGCCGCCACGTGAGCTTCCCGAAGACGTTGTCCTGCTCGTACGTTCTCGGATAATCCGGATTGGTGCCCGGCTGGCTGTCGTAGTCGCGCAGGTACTGATAACCCGCGAAGAACCAGAGCCGATCCTTGACGAGTGGGCCGCCGAGGCTCGTCGTGAAGTCGTGGTACTTGATTCGTTCGTAGCCGCTCGTGGCCGGAGCCGAGTCGGTGACAGGAAGCCGAACGGGCTGGCTCGTCAGGCCGGTCAGTTGCGCGTAGTATCCGGTGCCGCCCAGATAGCGGTCGCCTCCATGCTTCGTCACGACGTTGATGACGCCGCCCTGGAGGTTGCCGAACTCTGCCGATGCTCCGATGGACTGGACGTGTATGGCCTGAATGAAGTCGAGCACGGGCTCGGCCCGCGCGACGCCGCTGCACGGACATGTGAAGTTCGTGCCGTCGATCAGGAACTGGTTCTCGTTCGTCCCCGAGCCGAATACGGATACGGTCGTGACCGTGCCGCTCGACGGCGAGGTGGGCGACACGCCAGGGACGGCCCTGAGGAAATCGAACATACTGGCCCGGCGCGTCGGAATCGTGTCGAGATCCCCGGGACCGAAGCGGGTTCCGAGCCCGGGATCTCGGGTGTCCGTATCGGAGCGCTCACCCTCCACGACGATCGATTCGGCGACGCCAGCCACTCTCAGGACCGCCTTATGTTCGATCGTGGCGCCCATGCCGATGCGGACGTCCTCGACGTGAAGGGAGTCGAATCCCGGGAACTCGACGTCGATCAGGTACGATCCTGGAGGAGCCGCCGGCACGCGGAGCTGTCCTCTCTCGTTCGTGGTTCCCGTGATCGGCCCGCCGAGGAGCGCCGGCGAGCTGACGCGAACCCGCGCCCCCGCGAGCGCGGCGCCGTG
>DATIEW010000774.1:0-5544 GCA_035455585.1 Vicinamibacterales bacterium
TGCTCGGCGACGCGGCGCTCGGGGCGCGGCTGGGGGACGCGGCGCGGGCCTTCGTCACCGCGCGCTACGGGTGGGCCGGCACGGCGATGGCGTACGAGGCCGCCTACGATCGCGCGCTTGCGCTGGCGTCTGCCGGCCGCTAAGATCTACGCTCCATTCATGTTGAAGCGCGGTCAGCGGAAACCGGGGCTCACCGTGTTCTTTCCCGCCTACAACGACAGCGGGACGATCGCCAGCCTGGTCATCTCCGCGCGGCAGGCCGCGCGCCAGCTCACCTCCGACTTCGAGATCATCATCGTCAACGACGGCAGCGCCGACGCGACGGCGGAGATCGCCGACGAGCTCGCGCGCACTTACCCCGAGGTGAAAGTAGTCCACCACGAGAGGAACCGCGGGTACGGCGGCGCTCTCCGGAGCGGCTTCGCCGCGGCGACGCGCGACCTGATCTTCTACACCGACGGCGACGCCCAGTACGACCCGGCCGAGATGGCCACGCTCTGGGAGGCCTTCGACGACGGCGTGGATCTCGTGAACGGCTACAAGATCAGCCGATCCGATCCGCTGCACCGCGTCGTCATCGGCCGTGTCTATCACCACACCGTCCGGCTGCTCTTCGGGCTGCGGGTCCGCGACGTGGACTGCGACTTCCGGCTCATACGCCGGACGATCTTCGATCGCGTGACTCTGGAGAAGAACAGCGGCGTCATCTGCCTCGAGATGATGAAGAAGATCCAGGACGCCGGGTACCGGATCGCGGAGGTGCCGGTGCATCACTACCACCGCGCCTACGGCCGCTCACAGTTCTTCAACTTCAGGCGCCTGTTCCGGACCGGTCTCGATGTGATGAGACTGTGGTACCTGCTCGTGATCCGGCGCGAGCACCGGCAGCAGCCGGCGACCGCCCCGGTTGCAGCGACCGAGGCCCCGCGATCGGGGGACGGTCTGTGATGATCGGCCCCTACCGGGACTACTACCGCGGCCGCCGCGTGATGATCACTGGGGGCCTGGGGTTCATCGGCAGCAACCTCGCCCGGCAGCTCGTGGACGCGGGCGCCGAGATCCTCATCGTGGATTCGCTCTTCCCGGACTACGGGGGCAACCTCCACAACATCGCGGGGATCGAGGCGTCGGTCCGGGTCAACATCGCCGACGTCCGCGACGAGACGTCCATGAACGTCCTCGTGCGGGACCGCGAGGTCATCTTCAACCTCGCCGGCCAGGTCAGCCACATCGACAGCATGCGCGACCCATACACCGACCTGGAGATCAACTGCCGGGCGCAGCTGTCCATGCTCGAGGCGTGCCGGAAACACAACCCTGACGTGCGGGTCGTCTTCGCGGGCACGCGCCAGGTGTACGGGCGGCCGGAACGGCTCCCCGTCGACGAGGGGCAGCTCGTGCGTCCCATCGACATCAATGGCATCAACAAGGCCGCGGGAGAGTACTATCACCTGCTCTACAACAACGCCTTCGACGTGCGCACCTGCTCGCTGCGGCTCACCAACGTGTACGGCCCGCGGCAGCTGATCAAGCACAATCGCCAGGGCTTCATCGGCTGGTTCATGCGCCTGGCAATCGAGGGGAAGCCGATCGAGGTCTTCGGCGACGGCTCGCAGCTTCGCGACTTCGTCTACGTCGACGACGCGGCCGACGCGTTCCTGCGCGCGGGGGCCTCGGACAGGTGCAACGGCCACGTGTTCAACGTCGGCGGCGATCAGCCGATCTGCCACCGCGACCTGGTGGCAATGCTCGTGGAGGTCGCCGGGTCCGGCTCGATCCGCTTCACCGAGTGGCCGCCCGAGAAGAAGCGTATCGACATCGGCAGCTTCTACTCCGATTCCACGCTGTTCAGACAGACCACCGGCTGGCGGCCGCTCGTCGGGCTGAGGGAAGGTCTCGAGCGGACCGTCGCGTTCTATCGCGCGCACCTTCCGCATTACGTCGAGGACGCGGCGCCCGCCGCCGAAGAGGCGGTCCGGTGATTCCGTTCCTTCGCCTCGCGCCTGCGGAGGACTCGGCCGCCGTACATGCGGCCGTGGCGCGCGTCGTCGCCGGAGGCTGGTTCATCCTCGGGCCCGAAGTCGAGGCATTCGAGCGGGAATTCGCCGGGGCGTGCGGCGCCCCGCACGCGGTAGGCGTGGGCAACGGTACCGACGCGCTGGCCATCGCACTGAGGGCGCTCGACATCGGCGCGGGCGACGAGGTGATCACGTCGCCGTTGTCGGCGGCGTACACCGCCCTGGCGATCATGATGACCGGCGCGCGGCCCGTGTTCGCCGATATCGATCCCGAGCGCCTCACACTCGATCCGCGGGCAGCCGCCGCCGCCGTGACGGCGCGCACCGCGGCGATCGTCCCGGTTCACCTCTACGGGCAGCCGGCCGACATGCCGGCACTCGCCGCCGTGGCGGCGCGGCATTCCCTGGCCATCGTCGAGGACTGCTGCCAGGCGCACCTGGCGACGTGCGGCCGACGGCCGGTGGGCGGCTTCGGGATCGCCGCGGCGTACAGCTTCTATCCCACGAAGAACCTGGGAGCGCTGGGCGACGGCGGCGCGCTGACCACGGTCGATGCCGGCCTCGCCGCGCGCGCCAGGCGGCTGCGAAACGGTGGTCAGAGCGACCGCTACCATCACGTCGAAGCCGGTGTGAACTCGCGGCTCGACGAGCTGCAGGCGGCCGTCCTGCGGGCAAGGCTCCCGTTCCTGCCCGGCTGGACCGCGCGGCGGCGGGCGCTCGCTGCCGCGTATCGCGCGGCTCTGGCCGGTGTCGATGCGATCACCGTCCCCGTGGAGCTCGATCCGGGCCACGTGTACCACCTGTTCCCCGTGCGCAGCGCGGCCCGCGACGCCATGCGGGGTCACCTCCAGAAGGCCGGCATCGAAACGCTCGTCCATTATCCGGTGCCGATTCCGCGCCAGCCGGCGCTCGCATCGCAGGAGCCCGCCGACTGCCCCGCCGCCGCGCGGGTGTGTGACGAGATCTTCTCGCTGCCGCTGTATCCAGCGCTCGAGAGCACGGCGGTTCACGTGATCGCCGGTGCGGTCGCGATGGGACCGGCCCCGGCTGCCAGCCGGCACGAACGAGGCGCGGGGGGCTAGATGTTCCTGACCTGACGGTGCTGACCCCACTGATTCAGCTTGCGATCGTCGCGTGGCTGCCCGGCGCGGTGATCTTCCGGCTGCCGCTGGGCGATCGATCGGAGCGCGCCCGGCTCGATGCCGGGGAACGGATCTTCTGGGCGGTCATCATCAGCGTCGCGGTCTCGCTGTCGGTCGTGCTGGCTCTTGCGGCGGCCGGACATTACAGGTTCCAGCGGCTGCTGATGGCCGACCTGCTGATCGCCGCGGCCGCCGCCGCGGGGGCGCGCTTCAGACTCCGCCTGGGCCCGGCGGCCGCGCGGCCGCGTTTCACTCTCCTTATTCCCATCGCACTGGTCGTCGTCGGGACGTGGCGGTTCTTTCCACCGTCGGAGTACCTCATCGGCGGCCGGGATCCCGGCGTGTACATGAACGAGGGCATCCAGATCGCGCAGCGCGGGACGCTGGTCTACGAGGATCCCGTCGTCGGGTCGGTCCCGCCGTTTGCCCGCGATCTGTTCTTCCCGTCGCACCAGCGCACCGACTACTACGGCCAGCGGTTCATGGGTTTCTTCATCCGCGATCCCGATCGCGGTGCGGTCGTCGGACAGTTTCCTCACCTCTTCCCCGCGTCGATTGCGGCCGCCTACGGCATCGACGGCTTGACGGGCGCGCGCCGGACGGCGGGCTTCTGGGCGATTCTCGGTCTGTTGTCGGTCTACTTCGCCGGCGCCCGCCTGATGGGCCGGATGGCCGCCCTCGCGGCTGCCTTGCTCCTGTCCCTCCACGTCGTCCAGGTCTGGTTCGCGCGATACCCGAATTCAGAGATGGTGATGCAGGCTCTGCTGTTTGCGGCGCTGCTGGCCACGGCGCGGGCGCACGTGGACGGCGATCGCTTCTTCGCCCCGCTCGCGGGGTTCCTGCTGGGCCTGATGCTGTTCCTCCGCCTCGATGCGGCACTGGCCGTTGCCGGCGTGCTTGCAGGAATCGGGCTGCTGGCCGCCAGCGGCGGGAGGTGGCAGCCGGGGTTCTTCCTGGCGCTGCTGGTGCCGGCCACGTTCGCCGTCCTGTATCTCGCCGGGCCGATGCGCGCATACGCCGATCGGGCAATCGTCTTCGTGACGTATCTCCAGTGGTGGCAGTACCTGCTGATTGCGCTCGGCGCTGCGGCCGCCGCGGCGCTGGCGGCCGGATCGCGCGCTCGCGCCGTCTCGTCACGGGTGAAATCCCTCGCGCCCGCGGTCCTGAGCGCCGGTTTCGTGGCCGCTGCCGTCTACGCGCTCGCCTTCCGGCACCCCGCCGGCAGGCTGGCGCCCCACGATGCGTACGCGCTTCGCACGTTCTCGGATCTGTACCTCACGCTTCCGGCACTAATCGCCGCACTGATCGGGTGGGTAGTGCTGACGCGCAGGAGCTTCTGGCAGGCGCCCGCCTTCTTCACCACGATTGCGGCCTTCTCCTTGTTTTTCTTCTACAAGATCCGGGTCGTCCCAGAGCATTTCTGGATGGCGAGGCGGTTCGTTCCGGCCATCCTCCCGGGGGCCCTGCTGCTGGTCGCAGCGGCGGCTCTGAGCGGTACCCGGAGAGGACCGGGGCTGATCACGCCGCTCCGATGGTTCATCGGCGTCGTCTTCATCGCGGCGCTGGCGTCCGGGTACGCCCGCGCGAGCCGCCCGATACTGGATCACGTGGAGTATGCGGGAGTCATCCCGGTGCTCGAGAGGCTGGCGGGCGGAGTCGCAGACGATGATCTCCTGATCGTGGAGTCCCGGGACGCCGGAACGGACGTCCACACGCTGGCTACGCCGCTGGCATACGTCTATGCACGCAACGTGCTCGTTCTCTCGTCGAGGCTCCCGGACAAGAGCACGTTCGCCGCCTTCCTCGAATGGGCCGGGACGCGGTACGCGAGGGTGCTGTACCTCGGCGCGGGCGGCACCGATCTGATCTCCCCACTCTGGGGAACACGCGTCCTGACCGGCGATCGCTTCAGGGTGCCCGAGTTCGACACGCCCCGAGACCGGCTGCCGCGGTTCGTCCGATGGAAGCAGTTCGACTATACCGTCTACGAGTTCACGTCGGCCGACGCCGGGCAAGGCCAGGAGGCGTTCCTGCTGGATGTGGGAACGCAGGACGACCTGAACGTGCTCCGCTTCCATGCGAAGGAGGAATCGGAGGGGCGCACGTTCCGCTGGTCGCGCGACATCTCGTACATCATCGCGCCATCGGTGCCCGCTGGAAGCAGGACCGTCACGCTGTGGATGAGCGACGGTGGCCGGCCGGACGCGGCCCCGCCAGCCAACGTCGCGGTCTATTTCGGCGAGACGCTGCTGGGCACCGTCCGGGTCGATACGGGGTTCAAGCCGTATGCGCTCGACGTTCCCGCCGAGGTCGCGCAGGCCGCGGCCGGCCCGGCCAGACCGGTCCAGTTGAAGCTGACGACGGAGGTCTGGCGGCCGGACGAG
>DATIEW010000775.1:0-4880 GCA_035455585.1 Vicinamibacterales bacterium
ACCGGTCGAGAGGAACGCCGCGATCGTCCCCCCACCTGTCACTGAGCGGCGTCGTCCTCCGGATGGTCCCGAGCAGTGCGGGCCAGCAGATCCGTCGCAGGCGCTGCACGAGGGACGGGCCGGTCGGCCGGCCCGCCGCCCGTCCCTTCAGCATCCGCCGCCGCGCTGCCACGCGGCCTCCATCCGCCGTCGCGAGACGCCCGCGAGACCACCGATCCGTGCCGTCATCTCCGGTTCTCCGCGAAAGGTCACGCGCAGGTCGTGATGCCGCCGTCTCGCGGACCGACTCCGCCCGATCTGGATCGGCGCTTCCCACGGCGGGAGAACAGGGCGAACGGCCACACGAGAGCCTGCTTGGCGCGCCGCACAAGCCGTTGCGCCGGCCGCGGCAAGGCGGAGGTGTCCGCCCCGTCCCAGATCCACCGCTCGGTGCGGAGAGCGCGTGAGAGATCACGGTCGACGACATCAGCCTCTGCCACGTACCGTGAAAGCCAGCGGAGGTACCGCGCGCGCCAGATCGCCTGCGCGTCGCTCCGCTCGGCCGTCGCGCACACGGAGCCGGGATGCTGCCGGTACCGCTCCAGGCATTCGTCGGACACGAACACCGGGGCGCCGAGACAGACCTTTGTGTAGAGCACCTGGTCCTCGTACAGCCCGGGGAAGGATTCTTCGAACCCGGCGAGTCGAACGAGAAGGGAACGCCGCACGAGCACGCTGCAGATGCAGGGCACCGCCGCGCTCCCGCGCACGAACGCCGTCACGAGCTTCGGCGGCGTCACCACCGCATCCGCGGGAAACCGGTGCGGCGGCACATGGTCGCGCGCGACGTCCTCCGGCTTGCCCGTCCAGCTGTACCAGTACTGCGTTCTCCCGTACACCATTGCCGCTTCTGGGTGGGCACGCAGCAAGGCGACCTGGCGGTCGAGCTTGTCTCGATACCACACGTCGTCGGCGTCCAGGAAGGCCACGAATTCCGCGGACGCGTGCCGGAGTCCCAGATTCCTCGCAGCGCTGATACCCCGGTTCGCGTGGCCGGCGTGCGCGAGATACGTCATGCGTCCCGGGTACCGGGCCATCCACTCCCTCGCGATCCGTGCGCTGCCATCGGTGGAACCGTCGTCGACGAGCAGGAGCTCCCAGCGCTCGTACGTCTGCGCCACCACGCTCCGGATGGCGTCGTGGAGAAACGCCTGCGCGTCGAAGAACGTCATGACGACCGAGACGCCGGGCGTCCCGGTCATGGCCATCCGATCACCGCCGAATCCAGCGCAGCAGCCACCGCGAGAAGGCCCGGCCATCCCAGTCCGGCACCCAGAATCTCGGCAAAGCGAAGCGGTTGCTCCGCAGGGACGTGACGTCTGCCTCGCTCGCACACGCGAAGGCGAACCCCGAGCGCCGAACGAGCGCGATGGTATGCACCGACACCGAGCCGTGAGGGTATGAGAACCCAGGAGCCGGCCGGCCGAGGAGCTGCTCGAGCACCATCTTGCTCTGAGTGATCTCCGATTCCTGGTCCGCAACGGAGAGGAGCGCCAGGGGCGAATGCGTCTGCCCGTGCGCCCCGATCTCCACCCCCTCCCCCGCCGCCAGCGCCAGCAGCTCGTCGTCGGTGAGGACACGATGCTCGGGGGCCGTGCCGGAGACGGTGTCGGCAAGCTCGTTCACGATGCGCTCGATGAGCGGATGCGCCAGGGGCTGGAGGCGATCGTAGACGGACATCAGCAGACGTCGTCTTGCCTCGACATCATCCGCAGGCGGAGCGACCCAGGCACGGTGCGTGGCTCCGATGCTCAGGCGGATCGTATCCGGCAATGTAGTGCCGGGGGCGAGCACCCGCGCGAGCCGATCCCACCAGAACTCCGAGCCCAGGTGCGCGGTGGTGACGAACATCGTTGCCGGTATGCCGTACCCCTCGAGCAGAGGCTTCGCCCGCGAGAGGTTGTCCGCGTAGCCGTCGTCGAAGGTCACCGCGACGCTCGCCGGCGGGAGCCGCCCATGCTCGATCCCGCGCACCAGCTGGCCCACCGAAAGCGGACGGGCATGCCTCCGGAGGACGTCGAGATGCTCGGCGAAGTGTCCGGGGGCCACGGACAGCGAGAACGGATCCCAATCCTCACCCGCGATCCGATGGTATCCGAGGATGAGCGCCCCGCTGCCGAACCGGCTCCGCAGCCAGCGCGCCGACCGCTGCAGCGCGCGCATCCCCGGGCGCCTCACGACGACCGCCGTGCCACAAAAGGGGTTCTCATGGCGTCCGTGTCGTCCGGCGACGTCATCCGATCCTCATGATGGCACATCACGTCCAGGCGCCCTCGCCGTCGCCCGAGACGACAGAACGAACGCGGTGGCCGGGAAGACTCGAGTCAGGGTACCGGCCAGTTCGAGGTTGAAGCGGCGGTCGACGGCGAAGAGCAGGAGGGCGGCGGCGGCGGCCGAGACCGACGCCGCGCAGACGAGGCCGGGGATGCCGGGAAGAGCAAGATCGAGCACGAAGGCGCCGATCGCCCCGACGATCGAGATCGTGATGATGGCGGCCATGCGCCTGGGCAGGCCCTGGAATGGCCGCCTGAGCAGCTGCGGGAGCACGTGCACGTTGAGGAGCTGAGAACCGAGAACGGCGGGCAGCGAGGCGAGCGCCGCGCCGAGGAGGCCGTAGCGTGCCACGCACGGCCAGATCAGCAGTATCACGATCAGCGACTGGGCGGCCTCCAGGGCCGTGACCACCTGGGGCCGCCCCAGGCCCTTGTACAGGGGCACCGTGACATCCCCCAGCACCCCGAGCGCGGCGCACACGGCCAGGATTCGGATGACGGATGTCGTCTCCGCCCAGCGTGGTCCTAGCAACTCATGACCGAGCGAGGGCGCAATAGCGATCGTGATCGCGAGGACGGGGTACAGCACCGCGGAGCTGCCCACCAGAAGCGCTCGGAACACCGTACTCGCCTGCTCGACATCCACGTCGAGGCGAGCGGACACGGGAAAGGCAACGGCACCGACGACCTCACCGAGCGCCTCGGACGCAAGGTACGCGAGCCGGGCGGCCACGACATAGAGACCGAGCTCGGCGGCGCCGAGTTGCCGCGTGACCACGACCTGGACGATGAGGTTGGCCACCGCCGCGAGCACCGCCGTACCAAGGATCCAGCGCCCGAAGCCAATGAGCGAGAGCGTGGCGAGTCGATCGAAAGCCACGCGCGGCCGGTACGGAGCGACCCGATAGGAGAGGGCGGCCGTCACCGCGGGTCCCGCCAGCGCCCCGATCACCAGCCCCCACACCCCGAAGGAATGCGCCAGCGCGATGGACACGACAGTTGCGGCCAGCGCTTCCGAGAGCCTCAGCAGGGCAAGGGAACGGAACTCCAACCTCCGGATGAGATCGGCCACCTTCATGCTGGCCGCGGCGTACAACACCGGACGGATGGCCAGGACGGCCACGATGGCGGCTCCTCGCGGTTCCTGATAGATTGTCGCCGCAACCGGAGCGAGGAGGAACGCCACCACGGAGAGGAGCACCGCCCGGATGGCGCCAACCGTCCACGCCGCATCGTAGTGACGCTCGTCGAGCCGGCCGTGCTGGACCAGAGCCGGAGTCAAGCCCAGGTCGGTGGCCTGGGCGAGTAGCTCGACGGAGGCGATCCCCATGGCGAGGAGGCCGAAATCCTCCGGAGTGAGGAGGCGGGTCAGGACGATGAGGTTGACGATATTGACGGCGTTCACGGCGAAGAGCTGCCCCGCTTGCCACAGAACCGCGGAGCCAGCCCGCTGCGCCAGGCGCTCGGCCGTCACGGGCGCGACATGCCCTCTGGTGTGCGCGCGGATCGTCCTCGATGCAGCCGCCGCCAGCGGGTGTATCCGAGGATGATGCTCTGCGACCACCTGAGGCTGTGGCGGAACTTCCGCCGGCGCCCCAGCACGAGACTGATCGGAACGAGGACGTAATTGGGAAAGAATCGACGGGCGAAGATGACGGTGGCCGGGTAGTAGTCGCCCTGGGCGACATACTTCGCCATCATGGCACCGAACCCCAGCCCGTAGTTGTAGCTGTTGTCGATCTCCTGGTCCTCGCTGCGCCAGTTCAGATGATAGGCGCGGATCAGATCCGAGTACGTGACTCGGAGATTCGCCTTGAACAGTCGATACACCATGTCGCCGTCTTCCGAGCCCGGGAACTCGCTCCCCTGCCCGAGCAGCGGATCGAACAGCCCGACCCGATCGAACGTGCTCCGGCGGAAGAAAGAGTTGCCGCCCGCCGGGCCGAAGCGCCAGGGGTCGTTGGTTCCCAGGAGGCTGTACCACGTCTCGCGGGCCGCCTCGATCACCTCGTCTGAAATGTCGCGTTCGTCGTAGAAGACCTTGCCGACCCACACCGCGGAGTCGGGGACACGCTGGATCACCGCTCGCGCGGAAGCGATCCAGTTCCGGGCCGGAATACAATCGTCATCGATGAAGCCGATGATGGGACACCCGCTCGACCGGATGCCCAGGTTCCTGGCGCGGGACAGCCCGGTCTCGGCGGAACGCACGTGGACGATCAGGGGACAATCGAGCGCGGCGATCGCATCCCGAGTCGCATCCGTGCGGCTCTGATCGACGATGACGATCTCGTCGGGCAGGACGGTGTTGCCGAGCAGGGCCTTCAGCGAACGAGACAGGAAGTCGGGACGGTCACGGGTGGGATAGACGATGGAGATGCCCTCGGGCGAGTCGGCGCGCGCAGGACAAGAGCGTGGCTCGGATGGAGGAGCGCCCGGCATTGGGGGGAGTCTAGCATGGAGCATGAGTGCTGAACCCGCGCGCGAGATGACACCCTGACGGACCGCGATCAGGTGCACGTTCCGGCCGAGCGGATTCATCGGGTCGAGCATGGACTGGTCGTCCCC
>DATIEW010000776.1:0-4238 GCA_035455585.1 Vicinamibacterales bacterium
CGCCCTCGGTGCGACGCTGGAGTTGCGCCACGGGCTGCGACGATCGCCCGGCACCGGCACGATCCGCGGGCGGGTAGAGCTGCGTCACGCCCCAGCAGATCTCGAGCGACGTCCGAACCCGGCCGAGCTCGGCATGCCCGCCCGGCGCTCACTGCCCGATCGGCGGCGCGCGGTCGTCTACCTCGATCCGGCGCCGAGGGCCGCATTCGACGGCCGTGAAGAGCCGCGAGCCCGGATGGACCAGCGCAACGAGGCGTTCGAGCCTCACGTGCTGGCGATCGTGGCAGGCACGACCGTCGACTTCCCGAACAACGACGCCACGTTCCACAACGTGTTCTCGCTGTCGAGGGAGAAGCCGTTCGACCTGGGACGGTATGCTGCCGGCCGGTCGAAATCCGTGCTGTTCGATCGGCCGGGGATCATCCGCGTGTTCTGCGACATCCACGCCCACATGAGCGCGTTCATCCTCGTCTTCGCGCACAGGCATTTCGCGGTCACCGACGAGGATGGCCGTTACCGCCTGGAAAACGTCCCGCCCGGCACCTGGAACGTCGTGGCCTGGAACGAGACCGCGCGCGACGCGTCCCGCCGCGTCACCGTCACAGAGTCGGGGGGAGACGTGGAGCTGAACTTCGTGCTCGACCGCCGATGAGCCTGTTGTCGTCGCTGACGAACCGCATCTTTCTGGCGACTGCGGCGCTGGCTGTACTGGCGATCGCGGTCGCTGTGTACCGCATCAACGTAGCGGTGACGGCGCAGGCCGAAAACGAGCTGGCCCGCGGGCTCCAGGAAGCCGGCCTCCTGCTCGACGAGCATCGCACCACACAGTTCGACCACTTCTCGAGCGAGGCGCGGCTCGTCGCAGATCTGTCGAACTTCAAGGCTGCCCTGACGACCAGACATCCGCCGACCGTGCAGCCCATCGCCGAAGGGTTCCAGAGCCAGATCGGTTCGGACCTCTTCATCGTCACCGATCCGGCCGGCCACCTGCTGGCACAGTCGGGCCGGGTTCGCATGCCGGACGACGATGCCGCCGTGCGGGAGACGATCGCCGCGGCCGCAGGCGGACGCGAAGCCGTGGCGCTGTGGCCGCACGAAGGCGGGGTCCTCCAGGCCGTCGCGGTTCCGAGCTTCATCGGACCTGAGCTGGTCGGAACGGTCACGGTCGGGTTCAGCCTGGACGAACACGCGCTGGCGCGCTTCAAGGCGCTGACGAACAGCGAGATTGCGTTCGCAATCGGAAACCAGCTGAAGGCCTCGACGCTGCCTCCAGCCTTCAACGACCGGCTCGCCCCGCTCATCGGCCGGCAGGGTGTCCAGCGGGTGGATCTGGACGGCAACGATTTCGTGGCGCTGAGCCAGCCGCTGGCCCTCAACCTGACGGGCGCGGCGCCGCCCGCATCCGGTCCGCCCCCCCTGACCGCGCTGATCATGCGCTCGCGCACCGAGCGGCTGCGCTTCCTGAGCGCCGTGCATCGTGAGCTGGCCGTCACGGCAGTCCTGGCGGTGCTGGCGGCAACCCTCCTCAGCTACGCCGTGGCGCGAACGGTCACGCGCCCGCTCGGCACCATCATGGCCACGATGCGCGAAATGGCCGCCACGGGCGATCTGACGCGGCGGATCCCGGCCTCGTCGGACCGCCGGTGGGAAGACGAGGACGCGCGGCTGCTCGCCACGACGTTCAACGCGATGACCGATTCCATCGTGCGGTTCCAGCGCGACGCCTCTCAGCGGGAGCGGCTCTCCTCCCTCGGCCGGCTGTCCACCGTCGTCGCCCACGAGATCCGCAATCCCCTGATGATCATCAAGACGGCCGTTCGCGGCCTCAAACGCCCGTCCGTGACGCCGGAGCAGGCTCGAACGGCGGCCGCGGACATCGAGGAGGAGGTCGCCCGGCTGGATCGCATCGTGACGGAAGTGCTGGACTTCGCCCGCCCGATCAAATTCGACCTGTCGCCCGCGGACATCAACGCGCTCTGCGAGGACGCCGTGCGGGCGACCGATGTCGAGCCCACGGCGGCCCCGGTGTCGGTCAGCCTGGATCCGGCAGTGACGTCGGTCGTGACCGATGCCGAGCGGCTCAGGCTGGCGCTGGTCAACATCCTGACCAACGCCAGACACGCGGTTGCATCGCGCTGGAGCGGCACGGCGCCGCTAGAAGGAGCGATCCGCCTGCGCACGAGCCGGGTCAACCACCGGGTGGTGATCGAGGTCAGAGATCGGGGCACGGGCATTGCACCCGAGGATCTGCCGCGAGTCTTCGATCCCTATTTCACGACGCGCCGGACCGGCTCCGGACTCGGGCTCGCGATCTCGCGAAGCATCGTCGAGGGCCTCGGCGGGACGATTACCGTGACGAGCCGCGTAGGGGAAGGGACAACGGTGCGCATCGAGCTTGTGTCCTAAGTTATGCGGCGCCACGCTGGAGTTTTGTTCTTCGTCGCGGATGACGCCAGCGCGCGCAGCGCGCCCGCCGGAGCGGAGCGGGGCGCAGGGGTCCCCGCGAGCGACGGCGTTGGGGGGTCCGGCGGGGCGAAGCCCCCCGGTCTAGTAGTGTCGAGGATGCACGTGTGAACGGGACGATCCTGCTGGTCGACGACGAGACGAAGATCCTCAATGCGCTGGCCGCGGCGCTCCGCGGCGAGGGGCACGAGGTCGTGGCGAGCGCGAGCGCACGTGAAGCGCAGCGCATGCTCGGAAACCGGCTGTTCGACCTGCTGATCGTCGACAACCTGATGCCCGAGCTCACAGGGCTCGATCTCATCAGGGAAATGAACGCGCTGCCCGCGCCCGAGCGCCCCCAGGTCGTCATGATGACGGCGCACGCGACGGTGGAGAGCGCGATCGAAGCGATGAAGCTCGGCGCGTTCGACTACCTGCAGAAGCCCTTCGACGTCGACGAGCTGCTCGTCGTGGCCCGCCGCGCGCTCGATCATCAACGGCTGCGCACGGAGCACAGGTATCTCATCAGCGAGCGCGACGCCGAGTTCAATCACTACGGGATCGTCGGCCGGAGCCGGCGGATGCAGGACGTGATCCGCACGGCGAAGGTGGTCGCGCAGTCGAAGAGCACGGTGCTCATCACCGGCGAGACGGGCACCGGCAAGGAGTTGGTGGCCCGCGCGATCCACTATCACAGCGCGCAGCGCGAGATGCCGCTCATCAAGGTGAACTGCGCGGCGATCCCGGAGACGCTGCTCGAGTCCGAGCTGTTCGGCCACGTGCGCGGGGCCTTCACGGGCGCCACGACGAGCAAGCGCGGCAAGTTCGCGCTCGCCGACGGCGGGACCATTTTTCTGGACGAGATCGGGACGATGAGCCCGGCGCTGCAGTCGAAGCTGCTTCGCGTGCTGCAGGAGCGCGAGTTCGAGCCGGTGGGGTCGGAGCGGACGCAGAAGGTCGAGGTCCGGGTGATTGCGGCGACCAACCGCGACCTCCGGCAGATGGTCGCCGACGGCCGCTTCCAGGAGGATCTCTACTACCGGTTCAACGTGATTCCAGTGCACATTCCGCCGCTGCGCGAGCGGCGCGAGGACATCCCGGTGCTCGTCGAGCACTTCATCGCCAGGCACGCGCAGCGCGCCGGCAAGCGGATCGACGGGATCGCGCCCGGCGTGATGGATGCACTGCAGGCCTCAGATTGGCCGGGCAACGTACGAGAGCTCGAGAACACGGTCGAACGCGCCGTCGTGCTCTCCCCCTCTCCGGTCATCGGCCCCGACGTCATGCGGGGCATGGGCGCGGCCAGCTCGCCGCCACCGGGACTGCCCTCCCTCAACCTGCGGCAGAACCTGGACTGGACCGAGCGCGAGACCGTCAGGCGTGCGCTCGAAACGGCCGCGGGCGTGAAGAAGGATGCGGCGGAGGCCATGGGCATCAGCCAGCGCGCGCTCAGCTACTATCTTGCCAAGCACCGCGTCGAGTAGATGCTTACGTTTCTCGTAAGTCCTTTCCCGCCCGGTAACGTGGCAGTCCCTACATACGTTGCGATCTCACGCCGCCTGCCTGCCCGCAGCGCCAGGGCTCATGCAGGCACCCCCTTTGCGAACATAGATCGGATCTTCCGGCCTGACTCTCGACCGTCATGCGACTCGCAACGAGACTTCCATGCCCGTTCGAGGCGAGTCGCATAACGGCGGCGCGCACCGCGCGCCCGCGAGGGAGCGGCGCGGGGTGCTGGGGCCCCGCGAGCGACGGAGCCGGGGTGTGGGGCGAAGCCCCACGTTAGAGAGGAGCCT
>DATIEW010000777.1:0-19800 GCA_035455585.1 Vicinamibacterales bacterium
ACCCTCACCGGTATGTTGTCACAGCGGTGCTTGCACCGCCAGAATGTGTGCGGATGTGTCGAACTCTTGGAAGCACGGCTGAGGCGCGCACGGCGCGCCTGCGAGCCGGGGCCCCCACGATGCGTTTTGTGCATCGTGGGGTGGTGGGAGGGAGCGGCGCGGGGCGCAGGGGTCCCCGCAAGCGACCGAGCCGGCCAGCCTCCGCCCCGCCTCCGCGAAGGCTTCGCCGAGGTCTCGCCAGAGCGCTTCGCGTGAAGGCGGGGGTGTGGGGCGGAGCCCCACGGTAGAGGAGGAAGGCACGAGGATGCAGGAACAGGATCGGCTCCGCTCGTTTCTCGCGCGCGTCAGGCGCCGGTGGTTCGCACAAGTCGTTCTGCAGACCGTCGGTCGTGCGGCGGCTTGCGCAGCGGCGGCGGGTCTCCTGGCGCTCGCCGCCGAGCGGCTGTTCAGGCCGGAGGGGCCGGCTCTCGTCCTGCTCGCAGCAGTTGCCGTTCTTGCCGCGCTGTTGGCGGCGGCGCTGGCAGCCTGGCGGATCGAACGCCGGCCCGACGACGTTCATGTTGCCCGCTTCGTGGAGGAGCGCGCGGGCACCATTCCAGACGTTGCCCCGTTCGACGATGCGGTGGTCAGCGCGGTCGATGGAGGAGGGGATGCGGCGCCGGGCGGCTTCCGTCCGTTGCTGGTCGCCGCGGCGCTGCGCCGTCTGGACGAGATCACGCCCCGCCTGATCGTCATGCGGTCGAGCTTGAGGCGTTCGGGAGCGCAGGCGGTTGCCGGATCGGCCCTGCTTGTGGCAACGCTCGTCCTCGCTCGAGCACCGCTCACCCGCGCGATCGAGACGGCCCGGCTCACCATGTTCCCGGCGAGCATCCATCTGGACGTGCAGCCGGGAGACGCCCGGATCGTGGCTGGCCGCGCGCTCGAGATTCGCGCTCTGGTTCGCGCCGGCGACCGCATCCTGACCAGGCTCACCCCGTCGTTGACCGTCGAGGCCGGAGGCGCGCAACGAACGGTCGCAATGACCCTGGACGGCGACTCGTTCGCCTTTCCTTTCGAATCGGTGGATCGGACGTTCACTTACCGGATCTCGGCCGGCGCGGCCACGTCGCCTGATTACACGGTGACCGCGCTTTTCCCGCCGCGCGTCCGTCAGATCGACGTTCGATACGAGTACCCGGCCTTCACTGGTCTTCGTCCGCGTGATGAGCAGGATGGCGGAGACATCTACGGCCCCGCCGGCACGAAAGTCAGGGTGCGCGTCCACACCGACAAGCCGATTCGATCGGGCGAGATGAGCCTGGGCGGAGCGGAAGCCAGGCCGCTGCGCTCCGCCGGCAGCCGCCTGCTCGAAGCGGACCTCGTGCTCACCAGCGACGATTCCTACCGTCTCAGCCTGACCGATGCCGACGGCCTGCGATCGCGCGGCGACATCGAGTACTTCATCAGAGTGATGGACGATCGCCCGCCCGATGTCCGCATTCTGAGGCCGGCCGGCGATCAGCAGATTACGCCGCTCGAAGAGGTCGTCATCGAAGCCCGGGCCGACGATGATCATGGCATCTCGGCCTTCGAGCTGGTGTACTCCGTGGCCGGCCGGCAGGCCCGTGTGGTGCCGTTCGTGGAGACCTCGGACGCTGAGGTCGCGAAGATCGGGTCGCATCTGCTCGCGGCGGAAGGCCTCGACGTCCAGCCTGGCGACCTGATCACGTATTACGCGCGCGCCGTGGACGTCGCGCGCGGCAAGCGCCCGACGGAAGCCAGGAGCGACATGTACTTCCTCGAGGTGCGCCCGTTCCACGAGGAATTCGTGGCGGCACAGAGCCAGGCAGGCGGCGGAATGGGCGGGACGCAGATCGACAGTCTGATTGCCGCGCAGAAGGAGATCATCAGCGCGACGTGGAACATTGAGCGGCGCTCCGCCGCGGGGCGTTCTGCCGAGGACATCGGGGCCGTCGCGGCGGCGCAGGCCGAGCTGAAGGCACGGGTCGAACAGATGCTGTCGCGCGGCGGCCGGGGCCGTTCGGTTTTCCGGATGCCGCAGCAGGTCGCGCCACCGCGCCCGGGCCGCGCAGGATCGGGCAGCGAGGGGGTCCGGGCGGCCGTCGACGCGATGGGACACGCGGTGGAGCAGCTCAGGGGCGAACGCACGAAGGAGGCTCTGCCGCACGAGATGGCAGCCCTGCAGGGGCTGCTGCAGGCGCAGGCCGAGATTCGACGGCGAGAGGTCCTGCAGCAGGCGGCGGCCGGCGCCGGTGGGTCCGGCCGTCAGGGCGAGGATCTCTCGGCGCTCTTCGACAGAGAGCTGCAGCGACAGCAGCGGACGAACTACGAGACCAGGTCCCAGGTGGAGCAGAGGCCTGACGACGTCGATCGAGCGCGCGCGGTCGATCGCATTCGCGATCTGGCCCGCCGCCAGGAAGACCTCGCCCGGCGCCAGCGCGAGCTGGCTGCAGCCAGCCTGTCCGACGAGGAACGGAAGCGGCAGCTCGAACGTCTGCAGCGTGAACAGACGGAGCTTCGCGAACAGGTGGAAGAGACGGCGCGCCGGATGGAGCAGCAGAGCGGCCAGCAGTCCGGACGGGACGCGAAGCAGGGCGGTCAGTCCGGCGGGAGCGGCGACCGGCGTACGAACGTTGAGGACGGCCGGGCGGCCGCAGGGCTGCGTGAAGCGTCCGAGCAGATGCGCAGCGCCGCAGGCGATCTCGAGCGCAACTCGCCGGACGCCGCCGCCGCCCGCGGCGCGCGCGCGGCGGAGCAGCTCCGCGGCATCGAGCAGCAGATAAGGGGTTCCAGCCCGGAGGCACTCGAGCGAGCCGCCGGGGAGCTGCGGCTCGAAGCGCAGCAGATCACTGAGGAACAGCGCCGGATTGCCGCCGAAGCTGAGCGCCTCGACCGGGGAACCATGGAGGCCAACGCCGACGCCAGACGCCGGCTGGCGGGCGAGAAGGAGCAGCTCGCCGATCGTGTCGACGCCGTTCACCGCGGCGCCAGCGAGCTTGCACGTCAGCAGCGTGGCGATGGACCGGCCGGCGAAGCGTCGATGCGCGCCGCCGAGGCCGCCCGCGAAATCGAGCGTCAGCAGATCGGCAGCCGGATGCGCGAGACCGCGAAGCAGATGCGCGAGGGCCGCGAGAGCGGCCCGGCAGCCGAGGAACAGATTGCGCGGAGCCTCGATCGTGTGGTGGAGCATCTGGGTGGAGCAGGGCCGGAGAGCCGGAACCTGTCGACTGCCCTCGATCGCACCCGCGAGATCCGTGAGAGGCTCGATCGACTCGAGCGCGAGATTCGGGATGAGGAAGCCAGGCAAAACGGCCCGGACGCCAGGGGCGGCCGGCAGGGACGCGCCGGGCGGCCGGGTTCGCCGGCCGCTGGCGGCGGGTCAAGTGATGCCCTGCAGAAGCTGCGCGACGAATATGCAAGAGAGCTTCGCAGCGCCCGCGACACGCTGGAGCGCCTCGAGCGGAGCGCGCCGCGTACCGGGCTGGGTGGATCGACGCCCGAGCGGGAGGAGCGCAGCCAGGCCGAACAGGGACACGAAGCCTCCAAGCAGGACTTCGCCGACTGGGCGGCGCTCAGAAAGGATGTCGAGCTCGCGCTCGAGCGGCAGGAGACGGCAGCCTCCACGCGACAGGCCAGAAACGCGGAGGACCGGCTGAGTGCCGGCGGCAGCGATCGGATCCCGGACGCCTACCGGAAGCTGATCGCGCGCTACTACGAATCGCTGGCCCGGGTGAAGAAATAACGTGAGTTTCGCGAATCCTCTTCCGTGGTGGGCCTTCACCCTCGTTGGGGCGGCGCTGGTGTTCGTGGCCTGGCGGGTGTATCGCCGCGTCGATGTCCCTCCCCTCCGCCGCTACGGTCTCGTGACGCTGCGCTCGGTCACCTTGATCTTCATCGTCGTCATCCTCATGCGTCCGGTTGCGCGCAGCACGCAGGCCGACGCCGGCGACGCCATTGTCCCCATCCTGGTCGACACGTCCCGGAGCATGGGGATCGAAGATGCCGATCGGGCACGCCGGATCGATCGGGCGCGCGAGATCGTCGCCGGGAGACTGCTGCCCGCGCTCGGCCCGCGCTTTCAGGTCGAGTTGCTCGGGTTCGGCGAGGGTCTCACGGCGCTGGCCCCCGGGGAGCTGACTGCCACACAACGCCGCAGCGATCTCGCCGCAGCTCTGACCGGGGTCCGCGAGCGGTACCGCGGGCGCGCCGTCGCCGGAATCGTGCTCCTGTCTGATGGCGGGGATACCGGCGGCGCGACCGACGTGGCCGCCGCGGCGGGACCGCCGGTCTTTCCTCTCGGGATCGGCGCGGCGGAGATTTCGCGCGACCGCGAGATCCTCAGCGTGACGGCCGTCGAGGCCGTCCTCGATGACTCCCGCGTCGACCTGGCAGTGACCGCTGTCAGCCATGACGTGAAGCCGGAGCCGATCGAGCTGCGTCTGCTCGAGAACGGCAGGCCGATCGAGGTCAGGCGCGTGACACCGGCGGCCGAGAATACTCCTGTTCGGGAAGTGTTCAAGGTGTCGCCCGGCGCCGGGACGCCGACGGTCTACTCGGTCGAGGTCCCACGGTTCGACGACGAGCTGGTGCCCGAGAACAACGTGCGCAGCGTGCTCGTCCAGCCTCCTGCCCGCAAGCGGCGCGTGCTGCTCGTCGAAGGAGCGCCCGGCTACGAGCACAGCTTCCTGAAGCGGGCGTGGGCGGTCGATCCAGGCCTCGAGGTCGATTCCGTCGTCCGGAAGGGGAGGAACGAACAGGGGCGGGATACGTTCTACATCCAGGCGGTCCGATCGCGGAGTCAGGCGCTCGAAGCCGGGTATCCGACTCGAATCGAGGATCTGTTCCACTACGATGCGCTGGTGCTGGCCAACGTCGTGGGACACCAGCTGACGCGCCGGCAGCTCGACATGACGCGCGCGTTCGTCGCCCGGCGGGGCGGCGGTCTGCTGGTGCTCGGCGCGCGGTCGTTCCTCCAGCAGGGCCTTCTGGACACTCCGGTCGAAGAAGTGCTGCCGCTCGACCTCACCGACCGTGGTGGCGCTGGAGTGCCCTCAGCCGAGGCGCGCGGGCTGAATCGCGTGAGCGTCACGAGCGCGGGCGAGGCGCACCCGATGATGCAGCTGGCCCCCGCGCTCGAGGAGAGCCGGAAGCGGTGGGAGGCCGTACCGGCGCTGGCATCGATTGCGCCGCTCGGCGGTCCGCGCCCCGGGGCAACGGTACTGGCTGTGACAAGTGGTCCGGGCGGCGCGCCGCGCGCGCTGGCTGCCGTGCAGCGGTTCGGCGAGGGCCGCGCGATGGCGTTCACCGGCGAGGCAGCCTGGCGCTGGCGGATGATGCTGCCCGCGGCCGACCGATCGTACGACACCTTCTGGCGGCAGGCGGTGCGCTGGCTCGCTCTGCCGGCTTCGGATCCTATCGACGTCTCGGCACCGCCGGGGCCCGTGCCCGGCGAAACCGTGCCGCTTCAGGTCATGGTGCGCGATGACGCATTCGAGCCGCTTCGGGACGTGGAGGTCGAAGCCCGCATCATGATGCCTGACGGCCGTCTGGAACGGCTGCCGGCCAGGCCCGACCGCGAGTCGGCGGGAAGCGGACGTTTCGTGGCAGGTTTCCGTCCCGAGCAGGCAGGCGTGTATCGCGTCATCGCGGAGGTGCGCCGGGGCACGACCCTGCTCGGATCGGCCTCGACGCACTTCCTCGTCGGAGGAGCCGATCCGGAGATGTCCGATCCGCGGCTGAATGAACGGGTGCTCCAGCGGATTGCATCCGCCTCGGGCGGCCGCGTCATCACCGCGGACCAGGGGGCTGCGCTGACCCGCGAGCTTGAGGCCCTTGTCCCGATGGCTGCGCTGTCCGTCAGACGCGATCTCTGGCATACCGCCTGGTGTTTCGGTGCGCTGCTTGCCTTGCTCGGCGCCGAGTGGATCCTGCGCCGTGTCTGGGGGCTGCGATGAAGAGAGCCCGCGCCTGGCGGCGCTCGCTGGCTCTGGGCCTCGTGAGCCTGTTCGTGCCGGCTGTGTCGGCGGGGGGGGAACGATACGCGCTCATTGTCGCCGGCGCGAGCGGCGGTGCCGCCTACGCCGCGCAGTACGCCGGGTGGACGGCCGAGTTGCACGGCATCCTCCTCGAGCGCATGAAACTCGATCGGGCGAGGGTCACGGTCCTGTCGGACGCGCAGGATCCCGAGGCGATGGCGACGGCGGCCAACGTCCGTCGCGTCTTTGAAGCCGTTCGGGAGAAATCGACGCGGGACGATCTCTTCTTCATCGTCCTCATCGGCCATGGCACGTTCGACGGCGTCGATGCGAAGTTCAACCTCGTCGGACCGGACCTCGAATCGGGCCAGTGGGCGGAGCTCCTGGGAAGCGTCCAGGCACAGGCGGTGATCGTGAACACGACGTCGGCGAGCTTTCCATTCGTCGAACGTCTGGCCGGCGAGCGCCGGATCGTCATTACGGCGACCGATTCCGCCGCGCAGCGCTTCGATACGGTATTCCCTGGCTACTTCATCCAGGCGCTCCGCGACGATGGAGCCGACATCGACAAGAACGGCCGCGTGTCGATCTGGGAAGCCTTTGTTGCGGCCACTCGCAGCGTGAGGCTGCACTACCAGCAGCGGGGCCAGCTCGCGACCGAGCGCGCGCTGCTCGACGACAACGGCGACGGGGTCGGCCGGGAGGCGGCGGGGGCGGGCGAGGACGGTTCTGCCGCCAGCCACACGTACCTGGAGGATCCGGTCGCGGGCGCTCCGCCGACCGACGAGGCGCTGCTGGCCCTGCTGCAGAAGCGTGCGTCTCTCGAGCTGGAGGTGGAAGAACTGAAAGTTCGCAGGACGTTCCTGCCTCCGGAGGAGTACCAGCGGGAATTCGAGCGCGTGATGATCGAGCTGGCGCGCGTCGCTCGTGAGATTCGGGAGCGCAACAGATCCTGATGCGATGGCCTCTCCGGGGTCGGTCCTTTGGCCTCCCTGCGAACCGCCCGTATAATCGTTGGTCCATGCACCAGGACGCGACGCGGCGGTCCGGCCGCACGGCCTTCTCGAGAACGGCGGTTCTGATCGGGTATCTGACCGCCGTGGCGCTCCTGCCCGTGGCGCATCACGATATCGCCTGCCATCTGAAGTCCCCTACACACTGCACCGTCTGCCTCACCGGCTCCTGGGCCGATCGGTCTTCGAGTGCGGCCGCACGAACGCTCGTGCCCCTGGCCGACGCGGGCGCCGTCTGCGCGCTTGCAGCCGGTCGCGTCGAGGGCCAGGCCGCCCCGACACTTTCGGGTCGAGCTCCTCCGGTCCGCGGCTGAACCGCGGAATCCGGGTCTGTTCGAGGGCCGGCACCCGTAGGCGCCTGTCGCGGCCGTGCCGGTCAGGAGGTGCCTGTGCATCCAATCTGCCGTGTAATCCGAATGCTGTGCGCCTGTGTGTGCGGAGCCGGCCTGGTCCTGTCCGCGCCGGCGTGGGCACAGACACCGCCGGCGGAGCAGCAGACCGCGCAAGCGCTTCGCGAGGAACTCGACCGGCTGCGCCGGGAGTTCGAGGCAGTGCGCGATGCGTACGGAGCGCGCCTGACGGCGCTCGAAACTCGACTGTCGGAGCTGGAGAAACCGGGAGTCCCGGCTGCTCCGCCCGCGCTTCCCACCGAAGCAGCTGTGCCGCCCGGCGCCGCCGGAGCGGGCGGTCCCCCGGGACAGCTGCCGGTCTACGGAGGGACCCGTGCCCTCTCGAAGATCTTCAATCCGGATATCGCGGTGATCGGGAACTTCCTCGGCGCGGTCGGAGACAATCCGGTCGATCCGGCGCCGGCCTTCGAGATGAACGAGGCAGAGGCGACCTTCCAGGCGATCGTCGATCCCTACGCGCGCGCGGACTTCTTCTTCTCTTTGTCCCCCGAAGGTGTGGAGATCGAGGAGGGCTACCTGACGTTCCCGACGCTGCCGGGAGGGCTGCTGGCGAAGGTGGGGAAGTTCAAGCAGCAGGTTGGCAAGGTCAACACGCTCCACCCCCACCAGCTTCCGTGGATCGATCGTCCCGCCGTCCTGGAGAACCTGGTTGGCGGCGAGGAAGGGCTGAGCGACTCGGGTGTGTCGGTATCGCGCCTGATCCTGAACCCATGGTTCTACCTGGAGGCGACCGGCGAGGTCTACCAGGGCACGTCGGGCGTGTTCGAGTCACACGGGCGCAGCGATGTCAGCTGGGCCGGCCGGCTGCGTGGCTACCGCGACCTGACCGAATCGACGAACCTCGACATCGGGGCGTCCTTCGCGTACGGCACCAACGATGTCGGGCCGGGGTTCACCACGCGGCTCGTGGGGGTCGACGCGACGGTACGGTATCGTCCGCTGCGGCGCGCGATCTACCGTCGGTTCCTGGGCCGCACGGAGCTGTTCTGGAGCCGGCGGGGCGAGGAGGGCGGCGACGTGTCCGCGTTCGGCATGTATGCGAGCGGCGACTACCAGTTCGCGCGGCGCTGGTTCGCTGGTGCGCGCTACGACTGGTCCGAGCGCGCGTCCGACGCGACGCTGGCTGACAAGGGGCCATCGCTGCTGCTGACGTTCTGGCCCAGCGAGTTCAGCCAGATCCGCGGGCAGTACCGGCGTCTGCGGTACGGGGATGGCGTGACCGCCAACGAGCTGCTGTTCCAGTTCCTGTTTTCGATCGGCGCGCACGGCGCGCACGTGTTCTGACGCACCGCTGGCTGCTTCGGTGCTACTGGAGGCCTGAAAGGAAAGCCCATGAAGAAGCTCCTCGCGCTGGCTGCCCTGTCGGCGTCCGTGTGGTCTCCGGACGCGAGGCCCGCCTCGGCGGCGATTACCGTGGTCGCGACGACCGAGGATCTGGCGGCAATCGTCCGCGAGATCGGCGGGGATCGCGTGCAAGTCGAGGCGATTGCCCGCGGATATCAGGATCCGCACTTCGTGGAGGCCAAGCCGAGCTTCATCATCCGCCTGCACAATGCCGATCTGCTGGTGGTCGTCGGGCTCGAACTCGAAGCGTCCTGGCTGCCGCCCCTCATCACACAGAGCCGCAACGCCAGGATCCAACCTGGCGCCGCGGGGTATCTCGACGCCTCGACCACTGCCCGCATCGTGGACATCCCCACCGGTCAGATCACCCGGGCCATGGGGGACGTGCACCCACTGGGCAATCCCCACTACTGGCTCGACCCTGGCAACGGCCGGCGGATCGCGAAAGCCGTCCAGAACAAGCTGACCGGCCTCGACCCCGGCGGCGACGCCTACTTCCAAGCGCGATACGCCGACTTCGATCGCCGGCTGGCCGAAGGGGAGAAGCGCTGGCAGGCGGCGATGGCGCCGTACAAGGGGCTGAGGATCGTGACCTACCACCGATCGTGGACGAACTTCGCCGAGGTCTTCGGCCTCGACGTCATCGGATATGTCGAGCCGCGGCCCGGCATCCCTCCGTCGCCCGCCCATACGCTGGCGCTCACGCAGGAAATGAGGCGGCAGAACATCCGGCTCATCCTCGTGGAGCCGTACTTCGACCTCAGGACCCCCAATGCCATCGCGCGCGATACCGGGGCCACGGTCCTCGTGATGCCGCCGTCGGTCGGCGGGGTCGAGGAGGCGAGGGACTACATCGGGCTCTTCGACTACGACGTCAACCTCATCACCTCTGCGATCAGGCAGACGGGCGCCCGGTAGGTGCAGATGGGTGATATCCAGCTTCTCCAGGTCGTGGAGTTCCTGGCGGCGCCATTCGTGGCGAGCCTGATCCTGACGGGCATCCACGCCTACCTCGGCGTCCACGTGGTCGAGCGGGGCGTGATCTTCGTGGACCTGTCGCTCGCGCAGATTGCGGCGCTCGGTGCGACGATTGCGCTCCTGCTCCCCGGGTCGAGCGGCGACCCGCATGCCGGAAGCGTGTACTGGGTCAGCCTCGTGTTCACGTTCATCGGGGCGGCGCTCTTCGCGACCGTCCGCAGCCGGCGCGCGCGCATTCCCCAGGAGGCGATCATCGGCATCACCTACGCCGTCTCCTCCGCGGCCGCGATCCTGGCCATGAGCAAGTCGACGTCACAGGCCGAGCACCTCAAGGACATGCTCGTCGGCAACATCATCGCGGTCTCCTGGCCGGAGGTCTACACGACGGCGTTGCTGTACGGCGCGATCGGAGTGTTCCACTACAGGTTCCGCCGACAGTTCCTGGCGATCTCCCTGGCCCACGACGAGCCCGAGTCCACGGGACTGAACGTCCGCGCGTGGGATTTCCTCTTCTACGCTTCCTTCGGCGTCGTCGTCACCTCCTCGGTCGCGATCGCCGGCGTGCTGCTGGTGTTCTGCTATCTGATCGTGCCGTCGGTGGCCGCGATGCTCTACGCCGACACGATCGGGCGCCGGCTCGCCGTCGGCTGGACGATGGGCACTGTCGTGTCGGCGCTGGGGGTCTACCTGTCGCTCGTGCTCGATCTGCCAACCGGTGCGACAATCGTGTGTACGTTTGGAGTGGTGCTCGTGCTGATGGCGGCCGGGCAACCGCTCGTCGGGAGGGGGGCGAGCCGCCGATAGGAGCCGCGGGGCGGCGCGCGCGAATTGCCAATGGACAAAACCGCAGTGTACGATCTGCTGGATGCAGTGCCGCCAGTGCGGGACGGAGATCGCCGACAAGGCCATCGTCTGCTACCGATGCGGAACGGCTACCAGCGATCCGGTCCGCCGTGCGGCGGCGCCCCCGCCACGTGGCCGCGGGCTCGTGCCGCTGGCGCTGATCGCCGCACTGGTGCTGATCGCGCTCTATCTGGGTCAGGCCTCCCGGACGGCGGCCAACCCCGACTGGCTGCAGCTTGCGGCCGGGCTGTGCGCCGGCGGCGCCCTCGTCGTTCTGCTCACGCGGGTTCTCAGGCGACAATGATCGGCGGCGGTCTTTTCAACCCGGGTCAGCTTCGCTAGACTTCACGTCATGTCCGATGCCCGTCTAGAAGTCACGGATGCCCTTGGCCGCCGCATCGTGCCGATCTCGAAGGGGCATTTCGAGATCGGCCGCCGCGAGACCAACGATCTCCGGCTGGCGGGCAGCGAGGTGTCGCGGGATCACGCGGAGATCACGGTCGAGGACGACAACCGGTTCGTCGTCCGGGATCGGAATTCCCGGTACGGCACTTACGTCAACGGCGACCAGGTGACGGAGCGGGTCCTCGTCCACGGCGACCGCATCCGGCTCGGCCGGACGGGTGGCGCCGAGATGGTGTTCCTGCTGGCCGACAGCGTGCCCCCGGTCGAGCGCGCCACGACGACGGCGATCGGCGATCTGCGCCAGATCGCGGTGCTGCTCGAGGGGCTCCGCGCGCTCGGCTCTGGCCGCGTTCTCGACGACGTGCTGTCGCTGGTGCTTGATTCCGCCATCGAGGTGAGCGGCGCCGAGCGCGGGTTCATCATGCTGGACCAGGCGGGGGATCTCGAGTTCAAGATGGCGCGCGGGCGCGGCCGGATCACCCTTTCGGGCGGCACCTTCGCGACCAGCCGCAAGATCCCCGAGGAGGTGTTCCGGACCGGCGAGCCGCGCATCGTCGCCGACCTGCTCGACGGCGACCTGGCCAACGTCCACATGGGCACCGTCGCGCTCGGCATCCGGAACGTCCTCTGCGTGCCGCTGCGGCTGGTCAGGTATCTCGACAAGGCGGAGGCGGTGGGTGAGGAGCGGCGCATCGGCGTGTTGTACCTCGACAGCCGCGAAAAAGGCTCGCTGATGTCGAATTCGACGCGGGCCGCGCTCGAAACGCTCGCCACAGAGGCCGCCGTCGCGATCGAGAACGCCAGGCTGTACCGCGAGACGATGGAAAAGGCACGGATGGAGCAGGAGATGCGGATCGCGGCCGAGATCCAGCAGGCGCTGCTGCCGAAGGCGGGCCGTGCGGGCGCGTACTTCAGGGCCGCCGCGGCCTCGCTGCCGTGTCGATCGATCGGCGGGGATTTCTACGACTACGTGGACCTTTCGGACGGTTCGTTCGGCTTCGCGCTGGGGGATGTCGCGGGCAAGGGACCTCCGGCGGCGCTGCTGAGCGCCATGATGCAGGGCATTTTCGCCGCGCAGGCGGCCGGCAGCGACTCACCGTCGCAGACAATCGGCCGCGTCAATCTGGCGCTCTACCGCCGCGGCATCGAGTCGCGCTTCGTGACGCTCATGTACGGCGCCCTCTACGCCGACGGCCGGCTGACCTACTGCAACGCCGGCCATAACCCGCCCCTCGTCGTGGGACACGGCGGCTTCCGCCGGCTGGAGTGCGGAGGGCCGATCGTCGGACTGTTCGAGGCCGCGAAGTTCGAGGAAGAGACCGTCAAGCTGTCGCCAGGCGACTGGCTCGTGGTCTTCAGTGACGGCGTCTCCGAAGCGCTGTCGGCGAGCGGCGACGAGTACGGCGAGGCGCGCATCCTGTCGGTCGTCCAGCAGCATGGGGCCGTCGAGCCGCAGAAGCTGCTGGAAGCGCTGTTCTCCGACGTGCGGGAATTCGCGCGGGGCGCGGCGCAGAGCGACGACATCACCGCCATGGTGCTGCGCTACGGAGGATGATGCAGCGCCTCCCGCCACGCGAGCGCGTCGCGGTCACGCTCTGGGCGGTCATCGCCGTTGTCGCGTGGAACGGAATCTACGATCTGCTGGTGTCGCGCGGCGTGAAGGGGTTCCTCCTTCAGGCTGTCCTGCACGAGGCGGGCCGAGGCCCCAGGCACTCGTTGACGCAGTTCATGGAGGTGACCGTCCGCGATGCCGTGTGGGTCTCGACGTTGTGGGGCTGCGTCCTGCTGCTGGCCGGCATGCTCACCATACGGGTCCTGCGTCGCGCGTAGTGTAGGCACATGCATCCGTTGATTCACGACTGGAACCGCACAGGGAGCCCGAAGCCCGCGACCGTGCTCCTCGATGACGAGACGCTTCGGGACGGGCTGCAGTCGCCGTCCGTGCGGTGTCCGACGATCGAGGAGAAGCTGCGGGTTCTCCATCTCATCGACCGTCTGGGCATCGACACCGCGGACATCGGCCTCCCCGGCGCCGGCCCGCACGTCGCCCGCGACGCGGAGCGGCTCGCGCGGGAGATCGCGAGCCAGCGCCTGCGCGTCGCGGCCAACTGCGCCGCGCGCACCGTCATCGCCGACCTCCGGCCGATCGCCGAGATCTCCCAGCTCGCCGGGATTCCCATCGAGTGCTGCACGTTCATCGGATCGAGCCCCCTGCGGCGGTACGCCGAAGGATGGGAGCTGGACAAGCTGCTGGCGCTCACGGAGCAGGCCGTGTCGTTCGCCGTGGGCGAGGGGCTGACGGTCATGTACGTGACGGAGGACACGACGCGCGCCGATCCGGAGACGCTGCGCAGGCTGTACTCGACGGCAATCCGGGCGGGTGCCTCCCGCGTGTGCATCGCCGATACGGTCGGGCACGCCACGCCCGCCGGCGCCGCGGCGGTTGTCCGGTTCATCGCACAGGTCGTCGAGGAGTGCGGGGGAGGCGTCGGCATCGACTGGCACGGGCACCGCGACCGCGATCTCGCCGTCATCAACTCGCTTGCCGCGCTCGACGCCGGCGCCACCAGGCTGCACGGCGCCGCCATCGGGTTGGGCGAGCGGGTCGGCAACACGCCGATGGACATGCTGCTCGTCAACCTCGTGCTGATGGGCTACATCGACCGCGACCTGTCGGCGCTCGTCGAGTACTGCGAATACGTCTCGGAGGTCACCGGGGTGCCGATCCCGCCGAACTATCCGGTCGTGGGGCGTGATGCCTTCCGAACCGCCACCGGCGTCCATGCGGCCGCCGTCATCAAGGCCTTCCGCAAGAACGACCGCGAACTGGTCGATGCCGTCTACTCAGGTGTTCCCGCCAGCCTCGTCGGCCGCGAACAGGAGATCGACATCGGACCCATGTCAGGCAAGTCGAACGTCGTGTTCTGGCTCGAACGGCGCGGTCTGGCTGCCACCGAGGAGATCGTCGAGCGCATCTTCAACAGGGCGAAGGCCTCGACCTCCGTGCTGAGCGAAGAGGAGATCCTGCAGGAGGTGGGAGGCAGGCGCTAGCCCAGCGGGCTGACGCAGGACGCGCAGCCTGAAGGGACGAGGCACAAGGCTGCGACCGGTAGCGGCCTGTCGCTGGTCTGGCAGACCGGTTGGCGCGAGCCTGGACCATATGCGTCCGATCATGCTTCTACTCGCCCTGGCAGTGGCCGTCCAGGCAGTGCCGCAGGAACCGGTGGCCTACCAGTTGACCTATGCCGCGCCTGGCGACACGGCGATCACCGTGCGCCTCACGTTGCCGGGGGATCCGGCGGGTCCGGTGACGCTTGTCGTGCCACGTGCGGTCCCGATGGGGTACAGCCAGCAGCCCTATGACAGGTACGTCACGGACGTCCGCGCAACCGCGGCCGACGGTGCCATGCTCGCCGTCGAACGCGAGGAGGGCCCGCGCTGGCGCATCGGCGCGGCTGAGGGGCGCGTACGTCAGGTCGAGTATCGCGTGGACCTTGCAGCGATGGAGCGGGACATTCCCGGCGCGACGGACTCGTCCCGTGTTCGTGGAGGCTATGCCGGTCTGCTGGGGTACTCCGTGTTCGCATTTGTCGAAGGGTGGGAAGAGCGGCCCGCTCGTCTGTCCATCGCGGGGCCGGAGGACTGGCCCCTCTTCACGACGCTCGCCCCGCGAGCCCCTCCGGCGAGGGGCCGCGCGCGGGCCGACGCGGCAAACTTCTACGAGCTTGCCGATTCGCAGGTGGCGATCGGCCCGAGGCTGAGCGTGCTTCGGGTGGAGGCCGGCGTGCCGCTCTACGTGGCGGCATACGACGAGGGTTCCGCTGACATCGCCTTCACCGGACGCCTCGCCGCGGAAGCGATCGACCTCCTCATCCGCTACTTCGGCAGCGCGCCGTTTCCGCATTACACCGTCCACATGGAGCTGCTGAAGCCCATTTCTCCGCACCACGAATACGGCTTCAGCATGGAACATCTGTCGAGCAGCCACTACTTCCTGGCTGCCGGCACGGGCGTGACGCCTGAATCGCCGCCGGAGCAGCGTGCGCGCGTGCGCTTCAACTTCGTGCACCACATCGCGCACGCCTGGATTCCCAAGCGGGCGTACGGCGAAGGCTATTTCCCGTTTTCGTGGGAGCTGGCGCCTCTCATCGACACGATCTGGCTCAGCGAGGGCTTCGCCCGCTATATCGCCATCGACGCGGTCGCCGACGACCTGCCGGACCCGGACGCCGCGGCGTACAGGCAGCGGATGTTCGACTCGATGCGGACGTTTCTCGCTGGCGTGCCAGGCTTCATCCGCACGATGCCGCTCGTCGAGCTGTCGCGGGTCGCTTCGACGCGCTATTCCGAGGACTTCCGCACCGGTCGCACGCTGTTCTCGCGCGGCGCGCTGCTCGCCGACGCGCTCGACCGGCGCATCCGCGACGGCAGCCGCGGGACGAAGCGGTTCCGCGACGCGGCACGCTACCTGATGGACTGGAGCACCCGCAACCGGCGCGGCATTCGCGTCGACGAGCTGCCGGGCATCTTCCGCGACGCGACTGGAGTCGACACGCTCGACATCTGGACGAGCTGGCTGAGGCGAGATTCGCACGGGTACCGCTGAGTTCGATCTGCACGTCAGCCTCGACCGAAAGACCGTCAGGATCACGTAAGCCCAGGCTTGCCCCCGGGTCCCCGCCCTGACACGCGCTGGGACGCTGCGCAAGCAGCGCCTAAGCTCCCGTGGGACAGTTGTGCGACGGTCGGTTCCGCCCATCGGGCTATAATCCGCGCTCACTCATGGAGCTTCTCGAGATCTTCAGCCTGCTCGTCGTTCTCGCCGCAGTCTTCAGCTACATCAACCACCGTTTCTTCAGGCTGCCGACGACCATCGGCGTCATGGCCATCGCGCTGGCGTTCTCGCTGACGCTCGTGGCGCTGGGCCGCGCCGGCCTCACGGGCGTCGAGGCCAGGGCGGAGCTGATTCTCGGGCGCATCGACTTCAACCTCACGCTGATGCACGGCATGCTGAGCTTCCTGCTCTTCGCGGGCGCGCTTCACGTGAATCTGGACGACCTCGCCAGGGTCAAGTGGATCGTCGCGTCGCTGGCCACGTTCGGCGTCGTCGTCTCGACCCTGCTCATCGGGTCGCTTACCTGGCTGGCATTGCAGGCAATCGACCTGGAGCTGTCGTTCGTTCACTGCCTGCTGTTCGGCGCGCTGATCTCTCCGACCGATCCGATAGCGGTGCTCGGCGTGTTGAAGACGATCGGCGTGCCGAAGAGCCTCGAGACGAAGATCACCGGAGAGTCGCTCTTCAACGACGGGGTAGGGATCGTCGTCTTTCTGGCCGTGCTCGGCCTGGCTGCGCGCGATCGTCCACTGACGCTCGTCGATCTGGAGCTGCTCTTCGTGCAGGAGGCCGCCGGTGGGATCCTCCTCGGGCTGGCGCTCGGATGGGTTGCGTATCGGCTGCTGGCGACGGTGGACGACTACCAGGTTGAGATTCTGCTCTCGCTCGCGCTCGTGATGGGCGGCTACTCGCTCGCCACCCGCCTGCACACCTCCGGCGCGCTCGCGGTGGTCGTGGCGGGACTGCTCATCGGCAACCACGGCCGGCGGTTCGCGATGTCGGATCGGACGCGGGACCACCTCGACACGTTCTGGGAGCTGGTCGACGAACTGATGAACGCCGTCCTCTTCGTGCTGATCGGCCTCGAGGTTCTGGTGATGGCGTTCACGCCGCATCACCTCGTGGCGTCGGCGCTGGTCGTTCCGATCGTGCTGTTCGCCCGCTTCGTCGCGGTGTCGGTTCCAGTCGGTCTCTTCAGGCTGAAGCGCGAGCTGACCCCGGGGGTCGTGCGAATCCTCACGTGGGGCGGCCTGCGCGGAGGCATATCCATTGCGCTCGCCCTCTCCATTCCTGCAGGGCCCGAGCGCACCGTCATCCTCACCATCACCTATGCCGTCGTCGTCTTTTCGATCCTCGTCCAGGGTCTGACGCTCGCCAGGGTCGCGGCGAGGCTCGTCGCCGCCGGATCTCCCGCATCCGTGCGGGGCATCGGCCCCGTCGGCTGACGGCCTCTCTCCCTGCAGCGCGCAGGCGGGGATACGTCTCGGAAGTCTGGTGGTCGACCGTGCGCAGCGGTCAGGGTCGAACGCGCCCCCGCCGCGCCTCGAGGATCTTGAGGAACGAACGTCCCTGGAGCTCTTCGAGCGTCAGACCCGTTTCGCGCGCTTCGTCGATCGTGAGCGCTCCGGAGTTCATCCCGCGGACGAAGAAGTTCAGCAGCCCCTGGCCGGTAGCCGCGTCATCGAAGACATCCCCGACGAGCGTTGCCTGCGCCGCTTTCTCGACGAAGGTCCTGAGCCGCACGGTCGCCGCCGGCCTGGCCGAGAGGAAGAACACGTAGAGAGCCGCGTATCGCGTCGGGAGCTGGGCCGGGTGCAGGTCCCAGCCCTGGTAGTATCCGCTGACGAGCGAATGGCTGACATCGTCGAAGTGCAGTTTCCACGCGCGGTGCACGGCTTCGCGGTTCGCGCGCCGCTCGTCGGCGGAGAGGGGGCGATCGGGAGCCGGGCGATGAGGCGGGACCGGCATGATGTTGGTGGCGCCGTCCGACAGCCAGACTCCGGACTGCGCCAACGCCACCTGCATCACGTGCTTTGCGAAATCGCAAGCCGGGTGCCGCATGTGCTGCCATGAGGCCGTTATCCCGCAGAGCGCCGTGTAGTCGTACGTGCCGAAGTGTGCGCCGGTCACACGCCCCTCGCCCCCGGCGACGAGCGTCCGCAAGGGAGACGAGCCGTCCTCCCCGACGATCGACTGTGGCGTCTCGATCATCAGCTCCAGCTTCAGGACGCCTCTGCGGAGCCGGAGCCGCCGTTCGAGCGCCGCGCACGCCCGCGCGACCGCCGACACCTGCCCTGGAGCCATCACCTTCGGAATCGTGACGACGAAACCGGGGGGCAAGGCACCGCGCGTCGATCGCGCCAGCGTCGTGACGAAGCGGTCGAGCGTGCGGAGGCTCCGTCCGCTCAGCTCCCGGGACATCGGCTTGATGCGGATGCCGATGAACGGCGGCAGGGTGCCGCGTGCGGCCCCTTCGGCCACCTGCTCTGCGGCCGCATGCGCGTGCCCATCCTCCTCCGAATCGGGGCGGCTGCCATATCCGTCCTCGAAGTCGATCCGGAAGTCCTCCACGGGCTCGCGGCGCAGCTTATCGACGACCCTCGCACGGATCGTCTCTGCGAACCCCTCCTGGCCGCCGCCTCCGGGCAGGTCGAGGGCGCGCGCCAGGGAAGCCCCATCCGGCGCGTATTCCTCGAGCGTCGCCAGCGCGATCGCGCCGAGCCGAGCCGCCGAGTCCGCCCTGAACAGATGCGCTCCGCCGTAAACCGTGTGCACGGGCTGCCGGTCGCCGCCGTCGCCCGGCCAGACTGCGGCGATGCGCGCGGTCGTTCTCCGCACCGCGGCAAGCACCGGCCGGACGTCGGCGGTTGTCAGCGAACCGCCGTTGCTTCGGCGTTGGGTCATGAGTCAGATGTAGATTCGTCAGTCCGCTTCGACGGGCGGTCTCCAACTGCCCGCCGTTCCGCGCCGGAGCCGGGATTGACTCTCGTTTCGACCGCCTTGCTCGGGGTTCACGAGCCGCGATAGGTGGTGTAGCCGAACGGCGCGAGGAGCAGCGGTACGTGGTAGTGCTCCTCTCCGCGCGCAACCTCGAAGACGACGATGACGCGCGGATGGAAGCCGCGGCGTCCCTGTGCATCGAAGTATCGCCGTGTGTCGAACACCAGCCGGTACGATCCCGGAACGAGGAGCGCGTTGTCGTTCATCAGCGTGGCCAGCCGCCCGTCGGCATCAGTTTCGCCGCGGCCGATCACGTGCCACTCATCGAGACCGGTCTCCCGCTCGAGCGCCACGGGAACGGCGGCGGCCGGACGTCCGCTCGCGATGTCGAGAACGTGGGTCGTAATGGCGCCGCCCATCCCGGACTTCATGTTAGCGCACGGAGCGCGCCGACCGGTCGAACACTGTTTCCCCCCGCGAGATCGTCGTGTGCACCCGGCCATGCAGCCGCATGCCGGCATACGGGGTTACGGGATGACGGTGTTCGAGTGCCGCCGGATCCACCGTGATCTCGGCATCGGGGTCCCAGATCACGACGTCGGCGTCCAAGCCGACGGCGAGGGCACCCTTGACGCGCTCGAGTCCGGCCAGGCGGGCCGGCGCCGCCGAGAGCCAGCTCGCGAGGCGCTCGATCGGGACTCCGCGCGCGCGTGCGCCCGTCCAGACCGCCGCCAGCCCGAGCTGCAGAGAGGCGATTCCACCCCAGGCGCCGAGGAAATCACCGGTGTCCACGCCTTTCAACGCCGGGGGCGCAGGAGAGTGGTCCGTCGCAACCAGATCGATGAGACCGGCGACAAGGCCCCGCCAGAGCCCCTCGCGGTGCGCGGCCTCGCGGATGGGCGGCGCGCACTTGAACGGCGTGGCGCCATCCGGGATCTCCTCTGCCGCGAACGTCAGGTAATGCGGGCAGGTCTCGACGCTCACCTGGACGCCGGCGGCGCGCGCGCCCGCCAGCGAGGGCAGCGCCCCGGCCGATGCGAGATGCACGATGTGCACGCGCGCCGAGTATTCGCGCGCGAGGCGCGTGAGCAGTTCGATGGCGGCATGCTCGCTCGCCGGCGGCCGGCTGTTCAGCCATACGGCGTAGGTCCGCGGATCGGCAGGCGGCCCAGCCGGGTCCCGAAGCCTTTCGGGGAGCTCGGCATGTGCCAGCAGCGGCAGGCCGAGGCGCGCGATGACGGGCAGGGCGATGCGCAGATCCTCCTCGGCCACGTGGG
>DATIEW010000778.1:0-14423 GCA_035455585.1 Vicinamibacterales bacterium
TCGCCATCGCGATAGAGCCACGAGACGATGGCGCCAGTGGAAGCGTCGAGGTGGACGCCGAGACGCCGGAACGCCCAGCAGTCGTACGCGATCGAGACGAAGAAGCTCGCCGGCAGCCGGTTCAGCGCCCCGATCTTGCAGCCGATGAGCGAGGTGCGGCCGCTGAAGCCCATCGGACCGATCGTCAGGCGGTTGGCTTCCTCCATCACGGCCTGCTCGATCCCGGCCAGCCTCGGATCCGGATTCACATCGTCGAGAGTCCTGAACAGCTGTTCCTTCGCGTGCAGGTAGCCGGACGTGCGATCGCCGCCGACGCACACGCCGACGGCGCCCGGGCTGCAGCCCTTGCCCTGCGCCTTCCAGACGGCGTGCAGGATGCACTTGCGCACGCCCTCCAGCGATCGATCGGCGCGGCCGAGGCGGTCGAGCTCCGTCGGAAGGGAGTACTGCGCGTTCGTGTTCTCGCAGCCGCCTCCTTTCAGAATGAGCTTGACCTCGATGTCCGGCTCCTCCCACTGGTCGAAATGGACGATCGGCGTACCGGGGCCGAGGTTGTTGCCGGAGTTCTCGCCAGTGATCGAATCGACCGAGTTGGGCCGGAGCTTACCGCGTCTGGTGGCCTCCGCCACCGCGTCCCTGATCCGGGCGCGCATCCAGATCTGGTTGGCGCCGACCGGCACCTTCACCTCGAAGGTCGGCATGCCGGTGTCCTGGCAGATCGGCCCTTCGCAGTCGGTGGCCTGGTCGATGTTCTGGGCAATGATCGTCAGCGCCTGGCCGGCGCGTGTGCCGGACTCCTCGGCGCCGAGGGCCTGACCCATGGCCGCGCGCACGTCGGGCGGCAGATCGGTCGAGGTGCGCGTGACGAGTTCGATCATGCTGTCGAGAAAGGCTGGAAGCATAGGGGCAAGTATAATCAGATCATCGGGGGCGGGGCGCCGGCCACCGGTTTCAACCATGAAATACCGCATCGAACGCGATTCGCTGGGCGAGGTCCGCGTTCCCGCGGGCGCCTGGTACGGCGGCCAGACCCGCCGCGCGGTCGAGAACTTCCCGATCAGCGGTCTGACGGCACCACCCGAGCTGGTCGAGGCGACCGTTCTCATCAAGAAGGCCGCCGCCGAAGCCAACCGGGACCTGCGCCGTCTGCCCGCCGACATCGCCGGGGCGATCGTGCGCGCGGCCGACGAGATTCTCGAGGGCAGCCTGCGCGATCAGTTCGTCGTGGACGTGTACCAGGCGGGCGCCGGCACCTCCCACAACATGAACGCAAACGAGGTGATCGCCAATCGGGCAGCCGATCTGCTCGGCGGCACGCGCGGTACCTATACCAGGGTCCATCCCAACGACCACGTCAACATGGGGCAGTCCACGAACGACGTGTTCCCCGCGGCGACCCGTCTCGCGATCCTCGCGATGCAGCCGGGCCTGCTGGCCGCCGCGAAGTCGCTGGCCGGAACGCTGTCGACGAAGAGCCGCGCGTTCGCGAACGTCCTCAAGACCGGCCGCACGCATCTCCAGGACGCGGTACCGATGACGCTCGGACAGGAGTTCAGCGGCTACGCGGCGAACGTCGCCCGGGGGGCCGAAGAACTCGCGCGCACGTCGCGCCAGCTCACCGAGCTGAACCTCGGCGCCACGGCGGTGGGCACGGGACTCAACGCCGGCGAAGACTACACGCGGAAGGTGATCGCGAATCTGCGGCGGCACACGGGCCTCCCGCTGCGTTCCGCCGCCAATCCGTTCCGCGTCACACAGAGCATGGGAGACGTCACCGCCTACTCGGGGGCCCTGCGCAGGCTGTCGGTCGAGGTCGGCAAGATCGCGTCCGACCTCAGGCTGCTGAGCATGGGCCCGCGCGCCGGCCTCGCGGAGATACGGCTCCCGGCCGTGCAGCCGGGTTCGTCGATCATGCCCGGCAAGGACAACCCGTCGATCCCCGAGATGGTCAACCAGGTGAGCTTCCAGGTGCTCGGCTGCGACGCGACGATTGCCGCTGCGGCCGAGGCCGGCCAGCTCGAGCTGAACGTGATGATGCCGGTCATCGCATGGAACGCGCTGCACGCCACGCGGATCATGCGCGAAGCGATGACGGTCTTCGAAGCGCGGTGCGTCGCGGGCATAGAGGCCGACGAGGCGCGATGCCGCGAACTGCTCGAGCGGAGCACCGCCGTGGCGACGGCCCTCGCACCGTATGTCGGCTACGAGGCGACGGCGGAAGTCGCCAAGGAGTCGGTGCGCACCGGGCGGCCCGTGCGCGACCTGGTTCGCGAGCGCGGCCTGCTCCCCGAAGCCGAGCTGGACTCGATTCTGTCCCCGGAAGCGATGACGTCGCCGGGGGTGGTGGGGCGTAGGGAAAGAAGGGGGAAGGATGCCAAGACAGGTGGCAATCGCCGCGCTCGTCGTGGCCGCCGCAGTGTCGGCGGCCGCCGCGCGACAGCAGCAGCAGGAACACCGGCCGCTGTTCCCGCCGGAGCATCTGGGACTTCTCGAAGGACCGGATCGTGACGTCTGGCAGCGACCCGATCAGATCATGGACGAGCTGCGCATCGCCGAAGGCAGCGTCGTCGCCGATCTGGGTGCCGGCAGCGGCTGGTTCACGATTCGACTGGCGCGACGGGTATTGCCCAACGGCCTGGTGATCGCGGAGGACGTACAGCGGCCGATGATCGAGGCGATCACACGCCGGATCGAACGGGAGAACCTCCGCAACGTCGTGAAGACGCAGCTCGGGACACAGACCGACCCCGGTCTGCCACCGAACGCCCTCGACGCCGCCCTGATCGTGGACGCCTACTACGAGATGGATCAGCCGGTCGTCCTGCTGCGCAACGTCGCGCGGTCACTGAAGCCAACGGGACGGCTCGGCATCGTCAACTTCACGAAGAAAGGCTTCGGACCGGGGCCGCCGATGGAGGAACGCGTCGATCCCGGGCGCGTGATCGGCGATGCGGAAGCGGCCGGGTTGAGGCTCGTAGGGCGGCCCGACTTCCTGCCCTATCAGTACCTGCTCGTGTTCGAGAGGCGGTAATCAGACCCTCACGAAGCGCCACACGGCGGGCAGCACGGTCGCGGCAAGCAGGATCTTGACGATGTCGGCCGGAAGGAACGGGTAGAGGCCCGTGCGGAGCGCGGCGTCGAGCCCGACGGGAGCAGGCTGCGCGAACCAGGCCAGCCAGAGCACGCCGCCCGTGAAGACCACGGACAGACCGGCGGCCATGGCCAGCACCGACGTGGCATAGCGGCGGTCGAGACCGCGCTCGGCCAGCCAGCCGGCCAGGAACGCCGCCATCGGATAGCTGATCAGATACCCGCCGGTCGGGCCGAGCAGCCGCAGAAACCCCTGGGGCAGTACGGGCGAGGCAGCGAACACTGGCAGGCCGGCGATGCCGGCGAGCAGGTAGAGAATCTGGCTGGCCATCCCCAGCCGCGAGCCGAGAGCGGCGCCGCCGAGCAGCACGACCATGGGCTGCAGCGTGAAAGGGACGGGTGTGAACGGCAGCGGGATGCTGACCTGCGCGGCGGCAGCCGTCAGCACGGCCGTGAAGAGCACCGCGCCGGCGCGTGCTGCGCCTGACAACTCGATTCGCGATGTGAACGCCGTCAGCAGCGTGCCGGTTTGAGTCATTCGTGCGCCGCTTCCCTCTGTCGGGCCCCCCAGAATGCCGGGCCGGAGGAGAATCTTACTGTATGCAGACAGTACTGACAATTGCAGGCAGCGATTCGGGCGGCGGCGCGGGCATCCAGGCCGACCTGAAGACGTTTGCCGCGCACGGCGTCTACGGCACGTCGGCCATCACCGCCGTCACAGCTCAGAACACGCTGGGGGTCTCGACATGGCAGGCGCTGCCAGCGGACCTCGTGACCGCTCAGATCGAGGCGGTGGCCGCCGACATCGGCGCGGGCGCCGTCAAGGTCGGCATGCTCGGCAACGCCGCGATCGTCGAGGCTGTCGCGGCCGCCATCGCCGAACTCGACCTGCCTCACGTCGTCGTCGATCCGGTGATGGTCGCGAAGGGAGGCGCCCGGCTGCTCGAGAGTTCCGGTGTGGAGGCCATCAGGACGGAGCTGCTCTCACGCGCGCACGTCGTGACGCCCAACATTCCCGAGGCCGAGGTCCTCTCGGGCCGGAGCATCCAATCAGTCGCCGACATGCGCGAGGCGGGACTGCGCATCCTGCAGCTCGGACCGCGCGTCGTACTGGTCAAGGGCGGTCATCTCGATGCGCCCGAGTCGGTGGATGTCGCCTGCTCGCTCGAGGAAGTATTCGAGTTGCGCCGCCCGCGGATCGCCACCACGAACACGCACGGGACCGGGTGCACGCTGTCGTCGGCCATCGCAGCGAACCTGGCACTCGGCCTCGACGTCCGGGCTGCCCTCGAAGCGGCCCGGGACTACCTGGACGGCGCGATCCGCAACGCGCCCCGCATCGGCCATGGCAAGGGGCCGCTGAATCACTTCTGGCGACTGAGCGCATGACTCCCAACCGCCAACTCCCAAGGTACCCATGCCCGCTTCGTTGGGAGTTGGGAATTGGAGGTTGGGAGTTTGTACAATAGCCAGCAAGACCCCATGACCCTGTTTCGTGTGACTACGGACCCGCTGGACCCGGCCGCTGCAGCCGGCCTGGTGGCGGCGCCTGACTGCGGAGCGACCGCAACGTTCGTCGGCCTGGTCCGGAACCGCAACGCCGGCCGGACGGTGCTGTGGCTCGAGTACGAAGCGTATGCGCCCCTCGCCGAGAAGGTATTCGGCAGGATCGGTCAGGAAGCGGCAGGCAGATGGCCATCCACGCGGCTGGCCATCCACCATCGTACCGGACGCGTCGAGATCGGCGAAGCGAGCGTGGTGATCGCGGCCGCGTCCCCGCACCGCGCCGACGCCTTCGCGGCGTGCCGGTATGCGATCGAGCGGGTGAAGCAGGTCGCGCCCGTCTGGAAGCACGAACACTTCGAGGGCGGCGACATCTGGATCGAGGGAGCGACCGCCGATCCCGACGACGTGTCGGCGCGCGAGTCGGCGTTCGAACGCGCATGCTCGTGACGATCCGGCTCTTCGCCCGGCTGCGCGATCTCGTCGGAGCGTCCGAGATCACCCGGGAGCTGCCGGAACCGGCGACTGCCCGGACCGCGTGGGAGGCGATCGCCCGCGAGTTCCCGGCCGCGGCAGCCTACGAGCGCGCGGTGTCGTGCGCAGTCAACGAGGACTACGCGCGTTGGACGACCCCGTTGAACGCGGGCGACGAAGTCGCCTTTCTCCCGCCGGTGTCGGGAGGATGAGGCGCGTGGAGGCGCAGGACTCTCGTGTTTGACAAGCTCGCGGCCGTCGAGGCCCGCTACGACCAGTTGATGGCCGAAATGGCCAGCCCGGCAATCCAGGCGGATCCGGCAAAGCTGCGGAGCCACTCCAAGGCGATCACCGACATGCAGCCGCTCGTCGATCAGTTCCGCCGGTACAAGGAGGTCGTGGCGCAGATCGCAGCAACCGAGGAGCTCGTGCGCGATCCGGACATGCGGGAGCTGGCCCAGGAGGAGCTGCGCTCGCTCGAGGCGCGCCGCGACGCGCTGCTCGCCGACATCAGGACCCTGCTCGTTCCACGGGACCCCAACGACGAGAAGAACGTCGTTCTCGAGATCCGCGCCGGTACCGGCGGCGACGAGGCGGGGTTGTTCGCATCCGACCTCTTCCGCATGTACTCGCGATACGCGGAGCGGCAGGGCTGGAAGATCGACGTGCTGAGCCACAGCGAGAGCGCCGCGGGCGGCACGAAGGAGGTCGTCGCGCTCGTCGAAGGACGCAACGCCTACAGCCGGCTGAAGTACGAGAGCGGTGTCCATCGGGTGCAGCGCGTGCCGGTCACCGAGGCGAGCGGCCGGATTCACACGTCGACGGCCACGGTCGCCGTGCTGCCGGAGGCGGAGGACGTGGACGTTCAGATCGATCCGAAGGACCTTCGGATCGACACCTTCTGTTCGAGCGGTCCGGGAGGACAGAGCGTCAACACCACGTACTCGGCCGTCCGCATCACGCACATCCCGACGGGCCTCGTGGTCTCGCAGCAGGACGAGAAATCCCAGATCAAGAACCGCGCAAAGGCGATGAAAGTGCTGCGCTCACGCCTCTACGAAATGGAGATGCGCCGGCAGCAGGAAGCCATCGCGAAGGATCGCCGCACGCAGGTCGGCACGGGTGAGCGCTCGGAGAAGATCAGGACCTACAATTTCAAGGAGAACCGCATCACCGATCACCGCATCGGCTACACGATGCACCAGCTCTCCGAGGCGCTCGACGGCGATATCGGCGGCCTGATCGACAGGATCGCGACGCACTACCAGGCACAGCAGCTCAAGGACGTTGCCACGCCCGACGAAACCACCGCGTGACGCCGCGGGCGCACCCCTGCAGGAGCGGATTGCGGAGGCGCGCCGCGCGCTGACGTGCGCGGGCGTCGCGGAGGAGGAGGCCGCGCTCGACGCGGACGTGCTCGCGCGTCACGTGCTCGGGTGGGATCGGGCCTCGCTCCTGGCGCGGAATCGCGAACCGGCTCCGACGGGGTTCGACGCCGCCTTCGCTGCGCTCGTCAGCCGCCGCTCGGCGCGCGAGCCCGTCGCGCTCATTACCGGTCATCGCGAGTTTTGGGGCATCGACCTGCTCGTCACTCCAGACGTCCTCGTCCCGCGCCCAGAGACCGAGCTCGTCGTCGAGACGGCCATCGAGGTGGCGGAGCGGCGTCGATGCCGGCGCATTGCCGACATCGGCACCGGCAGCGGGTGCCTCGCAATCGCCCTTGCCCTCGAATTCCCCGAGGCGGCCGTCGTCGCCACCGACGTGTCCCGGGCCGCCCTGGACCTCGCCAGGCAGAATGCGGCGCGCCACGGAGTCGATCGCCGCGTTGACTTCCGTCACGGCGATCTCCTGGCGCCCCTCGACGGGGAGTTCGACCTGATCGTGTCGAATCCGCCCTACGTTCCCGCGGGTACCCCCCTTCCGCCCGAGGTCGAACGCTACGAACCTCACGCGGCGCTCTTCGCGGGCGACGACGGCCTGGACGTGATCAGGGAGCTGATCCGGGCGGCGCCGGCTCACCTTGCTTCCGGAGGGGTGTTCGTTGTTGAATTCGGGTTCGGTCAGGCAGACGCGGCACGCGATCTGGCAGCGGGTGCCGGCTGGCGGGTCGTGTCAGTCCGGACCGACCTGCAGGGCATCCCGCGAGTCGCCGCAATCGCGGCGAAACGCTGACCGGCCGGAGGGCGCGTGGCAGACTGCCTGTTCTGCAAGATCATCTCCGGGGAGATTCCCGGCACGATCGTCTACGAGGACGACCGCGTCGTCGCCATCAGGGACATCAACCCGCAGGCGCCCATGCACGTGCTGGTGCTGCCGCGCCGCCATATCCCGAGCCTCAACGACCTGACGCCAGACGAGGATGGCCTCGTCGGCGAGCTGGTGCGCCGGGCAGCGGCGCTCGCCGCAGAACATGGGCACGCCGCGCGAGGGTACCGGACGGTTTTCAACTGCAACGCCGACGCGGGGCAGACCGTCTTTCACATCCACCTGCACGTCCTCGGCGGGAGACGGCTTGAGTGGCCGCCGGGATAGCAACGCCCAACTTCCAACTTCCAACTCCAAAGCACTCAGACCTGTCGCCTCCGGGCAGCTTGGGGGTTGGGAGTTGGGAGTTGGAGGTTGGGCGTTGAGTCTGCCGCGGGAATCACGGCAGGGCGAGCAGGTACCGGCCTCGTCCCAGCTCCCGCTCGAGGAAGAAGTCCACGGCACGGTACCCCCGCCAAAGGTAGGTCTGGAAGATCTGCCGGGTGGACATCCTCCAATCGAGGGCGAGCCGAGGATCGTCCCGCTGCATGTCGCTGAACCCGACTGGAATCTCCACCAGCAGCCGCCGCTCGGTCCGCGACAGATCGGGATCTCCAGGACTGACCCACGCACGACCGGAACGCGAAGGGTTGACGACCGGCGCCGTCCTTGCCGAGCTGTCGCGAACGTCCGGCCCCCGCAAGGCGATCCGCCGTTCGACGTGGGGGTCGCGCAGGCGCCACTCGGCCACGAAGCGATCGGTCGGCGTTCCGCGGTGCAGCGGGCTGCTCGACTCGCCGTAGATGTTCTCCTCGTAGTCCTCGACGATCACCCCGAGCCGCGCGAAGTTGAGATGCGCGTTGAAGGCCTGCAGCGGATCGTAGGTCCACTCGATCAGGTCGATGCCCAGGTCGAGAGCGGCCAGCCGCTGGGCCAGCTTCAGCCGCGCGCCCAGGCCCGCCGCGCGTGCGTCCGGCGTCACGCCCAGCATGTGGGACCACTGCATCGGCCGTCCGTTCTTCAGCCCCGGAATCGAATAGACGAATCCCTTCATCGCTCCGGACTCGTCAAATGCTCCGAGCAGAATACCGCCCCGCTTGATGGACACGATGAGCACGGGAGGGGGCACGACGTCCTCGGCGTCCGTATAGCCCCAGACTACCTTCTCGAGGGCGGCAACCTGTCGGCAGTCGTCCAGCGAGGTCAGCGGGCGGATGGTCAGCAGGGGTTCAGAGGCCACAGCGGCACGCTGGTATGAATTATACGGATCGGGCTGATGGGGCTCTCGGCGTCAGCTCCCGACTCCCAACTGCCAACTTCCTAGGAACCGCCGCCTTTCTCGCTACAATATTCAGATATTCATGACGGACTGGAAGGACACCCTCAACCTGCCGCGAACCGGGTTCCCGATGAAGGCGAACCTGAATACGGCTGAGCCGCAGGCGCTGGCCCGGTGGGACTCCATGGACCTGTACCGGCGGATTCGCGAGAGCCGAACCGGGCGCCCGAAGTTCATCCTGCACGACGGACCGCCGTACGCGAACGGGGCCGTCCATATCGGCCATGCGATGAACAAGATCCTCAAGGACTTCATCGTGAAGGCCAGGACGATGGAGGGATTCGACGCGCCGTACGTGCCGGGGTGGGACTGCCATGGCCTGCCGATCGAGCTGAACGTCGATCGGGAGCTCGGGCCGAAGAAGCGGGAGATGAGCATCGGGGACCTCCGCCGGGCCTGCCGCCAGTATGTCGACAGGTTCGTCGCCGTGCAGCGCACGGACTTCAAGCGCCTCGGCGTCCTCGGCGACTGGGATCACCCGTACCTGACGATGGACTACGGCTATCAGGCGGCCATCGTCCGGGCGCTCGGGGTCTTCGTGGCTGACGGGCTCGTGTACAAGGGCCTCAAGCCCGTGCACTGGTGCATCCACTGCCGCACCGCGCTGGCCGAAGCGGAGGTCGAGTACACGGACCACGTGTCACCGTCGATCTACGTCGAGTTTCCGCTCGCCGCGGACGCGTCGGCAGAACTGTCGGCACGCGTACCGGAGCTGGCCGGCCGCACGGTCTCCGTCCTGATCTGGACGACGACGCCGTGGACGATTCCGTCCAACCGGGCGACTGCCTTCCACCCCGACTTCGACTACGCCGCGTACGATGTCGACGGCCGGGCGGTCATCGTGGCCGAAGGGCTTGGGCCACAGATCGCCTCGACCACGGGACGGACGCTCGGTCCACCGGTCGCACGTTTCAAGGGCCGGCAGCTCGAACACGTGAGATTCCGGCATCCGCTCTACGACCGGGACTCGCCCGGCGTGCTGGCGGACTACGTCACGCTCGAGCAGGGCACGGGAGCCGTGCACACCGCGCCCAGTCACGGAGCAGACGACTTCGCGACAGGCGTCCGCTACGGCCTGGATTCCGTCGTGCAGGTGGGTCCAGGCGGGCATTTCGCCGAGGACGTGCCGCTCGTGGGGGGGATGCGGGTGTTCGATGCGAACCCCCGCATCGAGCAGGCGCTCGCCGACCGCGGACGGCTGTGGCACCGCGAGACGTTCCAGCATTCGTACCCGCACTGCTGGCGCTGCCATAACCCGGTCATCTTCCTCGCAACCTGGCAGTGGTTCATCCGGCTCGGGGATCCCGGGTCGCCGGAGCGGACGCTGCGGTCGGCGGCCGTCGACGAGATCGGCAGGATCGAGTGGTTCCCAGCTGCCGGCGGCGAGCGGCTCCGCGGCATGATCGCGGACAGGCCCGACTGGTGCATCTCGCGCCAGCGCTCCTGGGGTGTCCCGATTCCTGCCGTCACCTGCGTGAAATGCCGCAGGATCGAGCTGACGCGGGAGCTGACGGAAACGGCCGCGGCGCAGTTCGAACAGCATGGCGCCGACAGTTGGTACGAGCAGCCGGTCGAAACGTTCCTGCCGCCAGGTTTCTCGTGCCTGGAGTGCGGAGGCACGTCGTTCGAGCGCGAGCGAGACATTCTCGACGTCTGGTTCGACTCCGGCTCCAGCCAGCATGCCGTGCTGTCCGGCCGTCCGGAGCTTGGGTGGCCAGCCGACCTCTACCTCGAGGGCTCCGACCAGTACCGCGGGTGGTTCCAGAGCTCGATGCTGGTGGGGGTAGGCGTTCGGGGGGGGGCGCCGTACCGTCAGGTCGTCACTCACGGGTTCGTCGTGGACGAGAACGGCCGGAAGATGTCGAAGTCGCTCGGCAACGTCATCGCGCCGCAGGAAGTCGTGGACCGGAGTGGGGCCGAGATTCTGCGGCTGTGGGTCTCGATGGTGGACTACCGCGAGGAGGTGCGTCTCGGCCACGAGATCCTCGCCCGCGTCGTCGAGGCCTACCGGAAGATCAGGAACACGTGTCGATACCTGCTCGCGAATCTGTACGACTTCGACCCTGCCGTCGATCGCGTAGCGCACGAGCGCATGGAAGAGGTCGACCGCTACGCGCTCGCACGCTTCGCCGTGTCGGCGCGGACGGTGCTCGAGGCCTACGCCGCGTATGACTTTCCGGCGATCTTCCACTCGCTGAATCAGCTGACCACCGTTGATCTGAGCGCGTTCTACGTGGACGTCTCGAAGGACCGGCTCTACACGTTCGCTGCCGGTTCACCCGAGCGCAGGTCGGCGCAGACGGCGATGTACGTAATGGCCGACGGCCTGGCCCGGCTGCTCGCGCCGATCGTGCCGGTCACGGCCGAGGAGATGTGGACGCACCTTCCAGGATCGCGGGAAACGTCGGTGCACCTGGCCTGGTTCCCCGAGGCGGCATCGCTCGAAAGGATGGCGGACGCGAACCTGATCCGCAGCTGGGATCAGCTGCTCCGGGTGCGCGACGAGGTGAACCGCGCCCTCGAGGCCGCGCGACAGGCCAAGACCATCGGCACGTCGCTCGCCGCCCGGGTGGTCCTGCGGGCGCGCGGCCGGACGACAGCGCTCCTCGAACGCCACCAGGCGGATCTCCCGATGCTCTTCATCGTGTCGCAGCTCGATCTCGTAGCCGTGCCCGGCGACGGACCGGAGGTCGAGGTCGAGGTGGCGCGCGCCGAAGGGCACAAGTGCCCGAGATGCTGGCGGATCGTGCCCGTGGTTTCGGCCGATCCGGAGACGGCAGGGCTGTGCGAGCGATGCCTGGCGGTGCTCGCCGGTGCCGCCGGACACGTGGCGGGGTAGCGGACATGAATACCAGCGCGCCGGAGCCTGTCGCTCCTGCACTCGATCCTCCCGTGGACTCCGGTCCGCCCGCACGCAACTACGCGCGGCCGGTCGAGGTGATCACCATTCTGTCGGTCGTGGGCCTCGATCAGCTGGCGAAGGAGATCGTCCGCCGGACGATTCCCCTGTACGGCCACCAGACGGTGATCGACGGGCTCGTCGACATCGTGCACGTACAGAACACCGGTGCGGCGTTCGGCCTGCTCAACGCGGCGGACTTTCCGTACAAGCCGCTCGTGATGATCGGCATAGCCGCCATCGCGCTCGTTGCCATTGCCGCCTATGCCACGCAGCTCGGCTTTCACGAACGGCTGGCACGGTTCGGACTTTCGCTCATCCTTGGAGGCGCGTTCGGCAACCTGATCGATCGCGCCGCTTCCGGATACGTCGTGGACTTCGTGGATGTCTACTGGGCCGGCACGCACTTCTGGGCGTTCAACGTCGCCGACGCCGCCATTACCACGGGAGCCGTGCTCGTGCTGCTCGACATGATCGGACTCGGACGACAGCATGTATCCCATTCTCTTTGAGATCGGCGGGTTTCCCGTCTACACGTACGGCCTGCTGCTCGCCGCCGCCTATCTGATCGGCCTGCAGTTCGCGCTGGTCCGGGCGCGCGCGCGCGGCCTGGATCCCAACCGGGTCATGGACCTGGGCATCTGGATCATCGTCAGCGCGCTGGTGGGCGCCAAGCTGCTGCTGCTGATCGTCGACTTCGACAAGTTCCGCTCCGAGCCCGCGGAACTGCTGAACCTGCTGCGCTCGGGCGGCGTGTTCTACGGCGGACTGATTGCGGCCGTCGCCGTGGCGCTGTGGTACCTGCAGCGTCACCGGATGCCCATGTGGACCGTGACCGACGTCTTCGCTCCCGGCATCGCGCTCGGCCACGTCATCGGGCGGCTCGGGTGCCTGTTCGCCGGCTGCTGCTTCGGCCGGCCGGCGAGCCTGCCGTGGGCGATCACGTTTCACAACGAGATCGCGGCGCAGAACGTCGGGACGCCGCTCGGCATCCCCCTGCACCCGACGCAGCTGTACGAAGCTGGCGCGGAGCTGCTGATTCTCGTGGCGCTCCTGCTGACCGAACGGCGCGGCTCGCCCTTCCCCGGCCGGACGTTCTGGACGTACATGCTGCTCTACGGCGTGTCGCGGTTCATCATCGAGTTCTACCGGGGCGACCCGCGGGGCATGGTCGGCGATTTCTCGACCTCTCAGTTCGTCTCGATGCTCATCGTGCCGCTCGCCATCATCATGCTCGTCGTGCTGAGCCGGCGCGTCGGCCCGGCGCCAGCAAGCGCCCGCCGGGCCCGAGCGGCCTAGTGCCCTCCCCCTCTCTCCGCGTCGTCAGCGTCGAGCCCGAGCACGACGGCGTCCGGCTCGATACGTTCCTGACGGCCATGCTGCCGGACCAGTCGCGGGCGCGGCTTCAGCGCCTGATACGGGAGGGACGCGTCACGGGTCCGCGCCGGGTGCTGCGCCCCAGTACGCCAGTCCGGGACGGACAGACCTACGCGATCGACGTGCCCCCGCCCGCGCCGAGCCTCGTCACCGCAGAGCCGCTGCCGCTGCGGATCGTGTTCGAGGATCCGGACATCCTCGTGCTCGACAAGCCGGCCGGCATGGTCGTGCACCCTGCCGCGGGACACGTCCGTGGAACGCTCGTCAACGCGCTGCTGCACCACGTCAAGGACCTCAGCGGCATCGGCGGGGAGCTCCGGCCGGGCATCGTCCACCGGCTGGATCGAGGGACGTCCGGCCTGATGGTCGTCGCGAAGCACGACGAGTCCCACCACGAGCTGTCGCGCCAGTTCCGCGACCGCGAGGTGGAAAAGGAGTACGTCTGCCTGGTATGGGGCGTCGTTCAGGCCGGGAGGCGGATCGACGCGCCGATCGGGCGCGACGCGAGGAACCGGCAGAAGATGTCCACACGCGCCAGGCGCACGCGAAGCGCCGTCACCCGCGTGACGTGGGCGCGCCATTTCAAGGGCGTATCGCTGCTGAAGGTCGTGATCGCGACCGGGCGTACGCATCAGATCCGTGTGCACCTGAGCGCGATCGGCCACCCAATCGTCGGCGATCCGGTCTACGGGGGCGTCCACCGCCGCGTGCCGGCGCACCTGCGCGCCGTCCTGCGGCTCGAACGCCCGTTCCTGCACGCCGCGCGGCTGTCGTTCACCCATCCGCGCGATCGGCGCCGCGTGGACTTCGATTCTCCGCTGCCGCCGGAGCTCGAGTCCGTACTGGACGACATCCAGGGAGTATGACGATGGCAGCGTTAGAGGTGCTCTCGCACGAACGGGTTTTTGCGGGCCGCGTGTTCGACGTGGATCGGGATCGCGTGCGCATGCCGAATGCGCGGGAGGTCACCGTCGACGTCGTGCGCCATCCCCGCTCCGTCGTCCTGTTGCCCATGCCCGAACCGGGCCAGGTCATCCTGATCAGACAGTACCGCTATGCCGTGAACCGTTTCCTCTGGGAACTGCCCGCGGGCACCGTCGATGCCGGCGAGGAGCCCGAGGCTGCCGCGCGCCGCGAATGTCACGAAGAGATCGGCCAGGTGCCCGATACGATCGTTCGCCTCGCCTCGCTCCTCCCGACGCCCGGATACTGTGACGAGGAGATGCTCTTCTTCAGGGTCTCGGGCCTCACCGTCCCGGAGGAGCCGGCCGCGCGGGATGAAGACGAGGACATCGAACCCGGCGTGTTCACGATCGCCGATGCCCGCGAGATGGTCCGCCGCGGGGAGATTGTCGACATGAAGACGGCCGTGGGGCTGACGCTCATATGAAGGAACAAGGAAGAAGGAAAAGGGCAGAAGGTAGAGGAGAGTCTTGCCTTTTCCTTATTCCTTTTTCCTTCTTCCTTCCAACAGCTCTCTGACAGTACCCACGTGCA
>DATIEW010000779.1:0-2425 GCA_035455585.1 Vicinamibacterales bacterium
CCGCGACTTGCCCACTCCCGCGTCGCCGACGACAGTCACGAGCTCGCAGCCCGCCTGCTCCTGCGCGCGTGCCCACGCTTCGGTGATCTGCGCGAGGTCGCGCTCGCGACCGACGAACCGTGAAGCATGGCTGCGCTCCGGCGCGTAGAGCACCGAGACGAGTCGGTACGCGGGCACCGGCTCCGACTTCCCTTTCAGCGTGAGCGGCGCCAACGCTTCGACGAGAACCGCGCCACGGACGAGCGCGTACGTCGCCTCGCCGATCAGCACCTCGCCCGGCTCAGCCGCCTGCTCGAAGCGCGCCGCCACGTTGACCGCGTCTCCGGTCGCGAGCCGCTCCGACGTACCCGTCACCACCTCGCCCGTGTTCACCCCGATCCGGCCGCGGATCCCGAGCTCCGGCAATGCATCTCGCATCTCGATCGTCGCGCGGCAGGCCCGCAGCGCATCGTCCTCGTGCGCAGCGGGGATGCCGAACACGGCCATCACCGCGTCGCCGATGAACTTCTCCACCGTGCCGCCGTGCGACTCGACGATCGTCTTCATCCGGTCGAAGTAGCGCGCCAGCAGCGCGCGCAGCGCCTCCGGGTCGGTTGACTCGCCGAGCGCCGTCGAACCGGTCACGTCGCTGAAGACGACCGTGACCGTCTTGCGAACCTCGCGCTCGGGTGTCGTCGCGAGTGCGGCGCCGCAGTCGTTGCAGAAGCGGGCGCCTGCTTGGTTTTCACCGCCGCAACTTGCGCAGATAAGCACCAGCTGAGGCTAAGTCATTGCTGGGCGATTCCAAAGCTTGGATCCGCACGCGACAGGTCTCCCTCGTGTGCGAGTGTGCGGGAATGTCCCTAGAGCTACTCGGGGTCCGATTGCGCCAACGCGTACATGGTGTGTCGAACATGATGCTGAGGTGTGCCGGTCGAGAAGGAGGTCGCGATGACGACGTTCGTCCTGGTCCACGGGGGATTCGGCAGCCCCGCGGAGTTGGCGCCGGTAATCCCCGAGCTGGAGGCGCTGGGCCACCGAGCGATCGCCGTCGACCTGCCGTCAACGAACCCTGCCGCGACGCTCGACGACTATGCCGAAACGGTCGTCGCGGCCATGGCCGGGATCGACGGGCCGGTTGTCGTCGTCGCCCACTCGGCGGGCGGCGTGACGATCTCGCTCGTGCCCGGCCGGACCCGCGTCGACCGCCTGGTGTACGTGACGGCGTTCGTCCCCGAGCCGGGGCGTTCGCTTGTCGACGTTGCCGGCGCCGAGGTCCGCGAGACGATCCTGTCGGTCTCGCGCGACGACGGTAACGGCTGCAGGTCGTTCGACATAGACCTGCTGGCCTCGCTGTCGCCGCCGGAGGAGCGGGACGCGTATCGCGCCTTCCTCGAGGCCACGCAGCGCCCCCAGGGTTGGGCGGCGATGACCCAACCTTGGCCCGGCCGGTCGCTCCCCGACGTTCCCACCACCTACATCCTCTGCACCGAGGACACGATCCTGCCGCCGCCGAGGCAACGTGTGATGGCGGCGCGCTTGGATGTGGAGCCCATCGAGATCGCCTCCGACCATGCGGTCTTCACCCTCCGGCCGCACGAGCTCGCTGCGATGCTGGCTGTGTAGGGCGCTCCACGCGCGGCCTGCCTGCGTGCCGATGACGCGGAATGCGTGACAGGTAGTGGCGCAGGATTACGCCTGAGTGGAGGATCGCGACGATCGGTCGCTTGTGCCAGCGTCCGGGAATGTCCCCGAGCAGGCGGCTGAGTGGCTTGCGGGTCGCGCCCGTGTAGGGTTCGCTCCGTTGTCCGCCGGCCACCGAAGGGAGCGGTCGTTCATGGGAGAGCAGAGCGTAGAAGTGGTCAGAGCCGCCTACGACGCGCTCGGGCGCGGCGACATGGCGGGCGTCCTCGGTGCAATGGCCGACGACATCAAGTGGTACCAGGCCGAAGGGGGGCCATATGGCGGCCTCTACCACGGCGGGGAGGCCGTGGCCCAGAACGTCTTTGGCCCGCTTATGCGGGACATCCCGAACTTCGCGCTTGCGCCGGAGGAATTCATCGCCTCAGGGGACACGGTGGCAGTGGTCGTGCGCTACACGGGCACCGGAAAGGACACGGGCAAGGAGCTGGACCTTCCGGTCGTGCACGTCTGGGACGTGCGCAACGGCAAGCTCGCGCAATTCCGGCAGTTCATGGACACCGCGAAGTTTCTCGAAGTCGTGGCCACCGCTTAAGACACGAACTTCGTCAACAGAAGCAAAGCGGCAGCGCCCGGACACTGACGACTGTCGTCCTCGATCCACCCAGCCGGGCGATGACTCATTGGGCTGCGCCAGCGTTCGGGAATGTCACCCGAGCGACGCTACGGTTACCGGGGTGCGAGTTCGCTTCGTCGGGAGCCGCTCAACGGGAGTTGAGGGGCGTGAGTCTGGCTTCCTCACCGT
>DATIEW010000780.1:0-2619 GCA_035455585.1 Vicinamibacterales bacterium
CGATCTCCTGGTCGCGGACGAGGCCGATCAGGACGCTGGTCGGCGCGGACGGGTCCACGAGCTCCGCGGGCCCGGCGGAGTACAGGCGGAGGATGGCGCGCTGGATCTTGGCGGTCGTCGACGTGACGATCCCGACCCGCATGCCGAGCAGCTGCTGGAGGTCCTCGACCACCGAGATGTCGGTGGGGTCGTCCACGGCCACCCCCAGCATCGACGCAGCCCGGAAGATCGGCACCATCCGGCGCTTGGTGGCGTACTTCTGGGTGACGAGCTTCGCGAGCGCCGGGTCGATCCGGATGCGATCGAGGTCGAAGAAGTTGACGTGGAGCTGGGTGCAGAGCGCCTCGCGCATCGCCTCCTCGGTGATGTAGCCGAGTGCCACGAGCGCCTGCCCGAGCGGCTGCCGCAGCGGCGTGTGGCGTGTGAGCGCGGTCTGCAGCTGCTCGGGCGTGATACGGCCCGCGCGGACGAGCACTTCGCCCAGGCGCGCCCGCTTGCGATGGCGCTTCAGCACCGCGGTGAGATCGGCGCGCTTCAACCATCCGTGCATGGTCAGGATCTGGCCGATCGGGACGTAGGTGCGCAGGGTGCCCTGGATGCGCAGCGCCTCGTCGAGCTGCTCACGCGTGACGAGCAGCTCCTCGATCAGCAACTCGCCGAACTTCCTCCCGGGCTCGCGGCCCGGAACGGCGCTCGTGCCGCCTTTGATGGGCAATGCATGTAGTGCCACATGCCACCTTCTGACCCGGTCGCTGGTCCGCCCCGCGGGTGCGCGGTGACGGTCCCCGCTGCACGGAGAGCAAGGCCGATGCCGGACGTCCCGAGCCAGCCGCGACACGCGCTAACTGCGTGTCGGCGCGGCGGCCACGGCGCGCCGCGATCACACCGTGGGGGTGGCCGCCGCCGCGAATCGGTCAGCTTCGATCCACGGAACCCGGTCGCGGATCGATCAGCACGGCGTTGCTCGTAGACGCGTCTACCGCACGCGATGTGCGGCACGCTGGCGGACTCCCGACCGACGCGTTTCTGACCGCCTCCAGCGGTCAGGAAGTGTCCGGCGGCTAGACCCGATCTCATTGGCGACGCGAGCTTATCGGTATGGTCCTCGACTTGCTCCCGTCGTCCCGGCATGGCGACGTCGGGTTCTGAACCGCAGACGCTGTGCCACGACTGGGAGGCTCTGAAGAGGGCGCTCCAGGAGTGGGAGCTGGCCTACGAGTTCGACGGGCACGAAGTCCACGTGTGGACCGGTCGCCCGCAGGCTGGTGACCGCTGCGGATGTGGCGCGCGAACCTGGGTGTGATCGCAGTCGACGACGAGGGCCGGCCACAGGGGCCAAGCGGACGTGTGGTGGAGGACGGGGTCATGGTTGGAAAGGCCATCATCGTACTCGTCGCGTTTCCAGTGCTGGTGCATGCCAGCTTCTCCGTGGTGACGATGCTGCTCGGGCAGGTGCTCCCACCCGTGGCCACGATGGAGGGCAGTGAGTCGGACGTGCTCGGCACGGCGATGCTCGTCGCGACCTTTCTGCTCGCGGTGCGCTTCGCCTTCGGCGTGTGCCGGCGCATGTGGCCGACGCCCGCCGTGAGATGAGGCCGTTCGCCGAATCTCCGGGCGAGCTGGACACATCAGTAGATCTTGATGGATGATTCGAGCATGGCGCTGGCGACCACGGACGTCGAGGCGACCCTGCGGCTGTTCCGGGCGCTCGGGGACGAGACGCGGCTGCGTCTCCTCGAGCAGCTCCACGGCGGAGAGCAGTGCGTCTGCGATCTCACCGACGAGCTCGAGGCGAGCCAGTCGCGGCTGTCGTTCCACCTCAAGACGCTGAAGGACGCCGGTCTCGTGACCGACCGCCGCGAGGGGCGGTGGGTCTACTACGCGATCAACCCCGAGGCCCTGGCGACGCTCGAGGGCGTGCTCGCCGGCCTCCAACCATCCCGGTCAATCGAGCGCTCGGCCCGCGGCTGTCGATAACCCCTTTTTTGCCCTCACATATCAACGGCGGTTGATGCACGGCGGAGGATGGCGATGAGCGACAGGCAGCGGCGGCAGATCGCGGTGATCGGGGCAGGTCCCATCGGGCTCGCGGCGGCAGCGCATCTGGTCGCGAAGGGTCAGACGCCCGTCGTTCTCGAAGCCGGTGAGTCGGTCGGCGCCCAGATTCTTGCGTGGGGCCACGTGCAGGTGTTCTCGCCCTGGCGCTACAACGTGGATCCCGTGGCCGGGGCGATGCTGCGGGCCGCCGGATGGAAGGAGCCGGATCCCGACGTGCTGCCGACCGGTGCCGAGATCGTTGCCGAATACCTCCGTCCGCTGGCCGCGCTCCCGCAGATCGCAGCCCACGTGCGGCTCGGCGCCCGGGTCGTCGCCGTGGCCCGGGCGGGCTTCGACAAGATGAAGACGGCGGGACGCGAGGACGCGCCCTTCGAGCTCCGGGTACGGTCGGCCGCGGGTGAGGAGACGCTGTTCGCCCGCGCCGTGATCGACGCGTCGGGGACGTACGGCGTCCCGAACCCGCTCGGCGCCAGCGGGCTCGCTGCCATCGGGGAGCGGCAGTGTCCCGGCCGCATCTTCTACGGCATCCCCGACGTGCTGGGCGTACATCGGCGGCGGTAC
>DATIEW010000781.1:0-5013 GCA_035455585.1 Vicinamibacterales bacterium
CACGTCGCATGGCAGGATCACTGGATTGCTCAGCGATCCTGCCAGCTCGCGCACGTTCTCCTCGAGCCGCTCTCCCTGGTACGTGACCGCCAGCCGCGCTCCAGCTGACGACAGCGCCTGCGCGATCGCCCACGCGATCGAGCGCTTGTTCGCCACCCCGACGATGAGACCGGTCTTCCCGGTGAAGTCCGACATGTGCTTCGCCAGTGAGTTGTGAGTTATGAGTTATGAGTTCTGAGATGTTGAGTTCGAGCGCGCCGGCTCACCGCCGGGGCGGCAGCAGCTTCTTCGGGAACTTCGCCACGATGGTGTAGTTCGGATCGACCACGTTGGCGATCCGCGAGTGTCCGCCCTGGGAGACGACCTGGTAGGCCTCGAGGCGATCGAACCCGTACTCACCGACCAGCCAGTCGATCAGCTCGACCTGCGCGATGCGGAAGGCGTCCACCAGCGGGCGTGCGCTGCCGGCGACCATGATGTCCTCGGCGTCTTCCATGCGCGGCCATCGAATGCGCCGTCCCTTGATCAAATCGAACTGGAAGGTGACGTCCATGGTGGTTTCGAGACCGGACCCGCAGATCTCGCCGTCGCCCTGCAGCGCGTGCCCGTCGCCGAAGTAGAACAGCGCGCCGTCGTGAAATACCGGCAGGTAGACCGTCGTTCCTTCGCGGGCGTCGGCGGCGTCCATGTTGCCGCCGAAATTGCCTGGCCAGAGCCCGCCGAACGCCTCTTCGCCGGCGGGCGCCACGGCCAGACGGCCCAGCATCGGCCTGAGCGGCATCTCGATCGACTTCGACAGCGAGCCTGGCAGATCGAGAATGCCGACGCCGCGGCTGCGATCGAGCCGCCATACGAAGCGGCGCGCAGGCAGCGGATCGTTCAGCATCCGCGTGCGCGAGTCTGCGGCCACGGCGCTGATGCCGCTTGGATTGACGGCTGATACTGCCGTGTCGCGGTTGGGCCGCAGCCGCAGAATGCGCACAACGAGCGTATCGTCCGGCGTCGCTCCCTCGATGTGGAACGGGCCCACCTCGCCCGGCCACGCGCCGCCCGCGCGTTCGTAGTAGTCGCCGGACCGCGAGAAGGTCCGGGTCTCGACGATCGTGCCGGGGCGGATTCGCAGAACCGGATCGCGCACCGCAAACGTGGGCACTCCGGACGTGGGTTCGAACCTGATGGTCTCGGCCTGCCTGGCGGCCAGCGCCTGCGCGACGACCAGAACGAGAATGGGGACGAGGCGGGGCATGTTCCCTCCGTGCGCGGGGCGGTGGACCGCTCTGCGGGCTCGCAACAGGAATTCTGTACTCGTTTGGGGCCGGGCCGCAGAGCGGGGGCGCGCACGGCGTGCCCGCACGGGAGCGGTGCGGGTCGGGGGGCCCCCGCGAGCGACCGAGCCGGGGTGTGGGGGCGGAGCCCCACGTCGGTTCATTGTGCGGTACGACGATTCAGCGCGGGTTGGATGCGTCACGAACGACGCGCGGGGTGAACCTACGAACGCGAGGCTACGGCGGCCGGACCACCGTTCACCGGGACCGCTTCTTGCCGCCGCCGTGCCGCGGCGGCTGCGGACGGAAGTTGCCGCCGCGACCGGACGGACCACGGCCAGGACCCTGCCGGCCGCCACCGAACCGGTTGCCTCCAAGACTACGGTGGCCGCCATGGCCGCCACGGTGCCTCGCTCGCAAGTCTGGCCGGAAGTTGCCGTTCCCGCGGCCGGCCACTTGACCGCTCTGACGGACCGTGAACTCCGGCAGCGGCCGCTCCTTCTGGCCTTCGACCCTCGGAAGCGTCGCGCGGATGAGCGGGCGGTGTACCGGACCCTCCTCCTGGCTGGATTCCGGTGGGCCGTCTCCCGATGCCTCCTCGACGAGAGACTCGACATCCACTGGGGATTCGTCCGGCACCGCGTCCTCGGAAGCCGCCTCGGATGCGGGCGGCTCCGGGTGAGTGAGGGCATGCGTCGGACCCGCCTCGGACATGCCGGCCAGGACTTCCTGGTAGAGCGCGCCCGGCGCGTCCTTTCGCCGCCGTCGCGGGGCGGCGCCGCCCTTGTACGGGTGCTCGGCGTCGCACGTCGTACACCGGGTCTGTTTGACGTCTTCGTCGATCATGGCAACGACGGCGTGGTTCGTCACGCGCCGCTCGCGAGGACAATAATCGTCCAATATGTCACCGAGACGCAGCCGGCGCTGCTCCATTCATTCCCCCGATTAGTTTCCGATTAGAGAGGCTGGAAAGACCGCGGACCGAAGGTCTGCTGAGTCTAACAGACCCGCTCCGGCGGGCGCAACCGGCGGGCGGCCCGGCCATCCCGACTGCCGGAGCCTCACCTGGGCAGCCACCCGTCGTCGCCGGACCCGGTGCGGCCCCGGTCGATCCAGGCCAGCGCGCGTTCCAGCGTCGCGTCCCGTCCCTCCAGCAGATCTTCGCGCCGGAGCGGTACCGCCTCGTCGGGGATCACCCCGCGCCCCTCCAGCCGTGTTCCGTCCGCCGTGACGAAGTCGCCATAGGCATGGATCAGCACGTCGCCGTTGGGCAGCTTGTCGAACAGGGCAGGCAGCGCCTGTCCCATCGATATCTGCCCGAATACGCGGGCGCGGCCAAGCGACTGCATGCCTCCGGTGAAGCACTCCGAGGCGCTGCCCGTCAGGGCGTCCACGAGGATTGCAAGCGGGCCGGCGAACGGCTCGACGCGCTCTCCCGTCGAGCTGACGAGGCGTGGGTTGGACATGAACTTCAAGTCGCCGTCGCGTGTCTTCATCACGCCGAGCGGCCTGCGCTCATCGAGGAAGTGGCCCGAGATCCCCATCAACATCCCCGCAAGGCCCCCGGGATTGCCGCGCAGGTCCAGGACGATGCCGCCGGCCGAGCGGTGCTCGTCGACAGCCCTCTGAAAGAGAGCATCGACCGCGGGCATCCAGACGTTGAATGCGATCACGCCCACCGCCGTTCCGGCGGGCGACCGCCGAGCCGCCGACTCCACCCGCACGAACATCGTAGGCAGATTACCGACGGTGGCGAGCTGTCCCGCTTCAGCCCGCCGCGTGACAACGCGGGTCACCTGACGGCCGGCGCCGTCCTCGAACGTGAGCTCCACGCTGGATCCCTGGGCACCGCGCAGCCAGCTCTGCGCCATCCGCCAGACTTCCACCTGACGCAGCCGTTCCGGCATCGCGCCGGGCAGCGCATCGAGAATCTGTGATACGGGCCTGGAGTCGACGGCGGTGAGCTTCCAGCCCGTCCGCACGCCGGATGCGGCAGCGCTCCCGAGCGCGTCGACGTGCGTCACCAGTAGGTCGCGGCCTACCAGCCTGACATCGAAACCGGGCGCGCCGCTCTCATCGAGGGAGACCCCCGCCACCGCGGCGGCACCTGACGGTATCAGGGCGAAATGCGACTGACCCAGCCGGCCGAGCATGCCGCGGATCACCTCGCGAAGCTCGGCCTCGGTCCGCGCGGCCGCGGCCAGCGGCTTCAGCTCGCGACGCACGGCCGTCCAGTCCACGCCGTTCATCGCGGGATCGAAGTGGGTGTCGCGGATGATCGTCCAGGCCGCATCGAACGTCTCGACACCCCTGACCGCCTGGCCGGAGGAGACCGCGAGCGGGAGTGCTGCAGTCGCCCCCGCCAGCGCCAGTGTCCGCCACATCACTTGAGGAGCGCCTTGATCGGCGCTGGCGGCTCGAACACGGCGCGATCGACCGAGTCGTACTCGATCGAGGAAACGGTCAACACCTGCTGGACACCCATCACCCGCTGCGTCAGCTTCGTCGGCTGAAGCAGCTTCCCGAAGCGGCGGTAGTCCGATTCCACCGTGGTTGCGGTGACGGTCCCCATCGGCGTCTCGCGTGTCGTGGTGCTGCCGGCCTTGAGCCCGGTCGACAGGTCGTAATAATGCAGATCCTCTTCGCCGCTGTGGCGGATCAGCCGCAGCTTGTAACACTGGCGGCCGTCGAACTCGGCGATCTCGATCACTGTCATCGACTTGTACCGATTGTCCTCGACCAGATCGCCGTAGAAGTCCGAGTCGAACTTCCGCTGCTCGAGCTGACGGCCTTCGAGCAGAGTCGGGCCCGTCATCGCGGAAATGGACCATCCGATCCTGCCGTCGAAGCCCTCCTGCACCTCGCCAACGCCCGCCAGCACGATCTTCAGGAGCGTGCTGTTCGGCCTGGCGGCAAACACCTCGAGCGTTCCACTGAGCCCGGCCGACGGGACCGCGATCGTGCCGGTCGCATGCGAAGAGGAGTGTGCGCGGATGGTTTCCCGGCCGCCGACGGCCTTGATGTGCCGATCGATCACTTCACGCGCCTTGGGCAGCTCCGCGGTGCTCTGCATCGCGGGCGCCGCCTTCGGAGGACGCGCCGGCGGGGGAAACTGTGGGCCACGCGCGGCCAGCGAGCCGCCGGCGCACAGGAGGAGCAGGGCCACGATACGGACCGGCCGGACGACGGACGCGCGCATGCGGGGTGTTCTCCTTGGATCGAGGGGGGCCCTACCAGTGTGCGGCAACCCCGCGGAGAAAGCAATCGTCCTGCTCATACGGAGCCGATTCGGTTTACACTCGACGGGCCATGCTCAAGGGTACGCGGATGGCCCTCGTCAAGAAGGTCCAACCTGTCAGTATCCACGGCCAGATATCCCTCGACGTGTACTTCGCGGACCCGGAGGAGCCCGACGGCCAGGTCAGCCTTGCACGGATCGGACCCGAATCGGTTCCCCGGCACCTCGAACCGGGCGACCTGGTTCACGTGCACTACGTCCTGGGCGCCGTGACCAGCATCACGGAACCGGCTGGCGCCGTCGCGCCCTCACGAACACGTCGATTGAGTCCGGACGGGGGTTGACGATCGACAGCCGGATGCGGCCATCGGTCTCCCGGCTGACGGTTGCCGGAATCGAGCTGGTCGTCAGGTACCAGCCGGCCGGCAGCACCATGTCGTTGCGCGGACGCCCGAAGCTGCGCCGCCACGTCAGCACGCCTCCGATCAGATCGTAGCGGGACGGATCCGT
>DATIEW010000782.1:0-2833 GCA_035455585.1 Vicinamibacterales bacterium
CCAGGCGCTGAGCAGGCAGTAGAGGCCGAGCATCAGTTCGACGATGCCGCTCCAGCGGAGACGTCCGACGTACCGCTTTCCGCGCCAGCCGCCGCCGCCCGGACCGATCCCGAACTTTGGCGTACGCACGAATGTCAGGTCGCGTCCACGGAAGGCGCTAAGCACCGCGAGGCTCGTGCTCCAGGCGACGCCGACGCCGATGATCATGATCGTCGGCATCTGCCAGAGCCGGCGCCGCCAGCCCGCATCGAGCACGGCCTGGGCATAGACGAGCATCGAGGCCGGTCCGAGCGTGGCCATGCCGAAGACGAGTCCAACCCCTGCCAGCAGCGACGTCGATGCGACGAGATCGCGCGCCGCCAGCACCGGAATCGAGAGCAGCACCACCGCGAGCATCAGCGGGTGGATCGCGTAGTACGTGAGGTGGACAGCCGCCTGGCATTTCAGCCAGGGACGCAGCGGGGCCGCCAGAACGTCGGGAAGGAGCTTTCGGGCCGTCTGGATCGAACCCGTGGCCCAGCGCCGCTGTTGCGACTTGAAGCCGGTGACAAGGACAGGTAGCTCCCCCGGGCAGACCACCTCGGGTCGGTACTCGATCCGCCAGCCTCGCAGCTGGGCCCGGTAGGAGAGGTCGAGGTCCTCCGTCAGCGTGTCATGGGTGAAGCCGCCCGCGTCATCGATCGCGAGCCGGCGCCACACCCCCGCGGTGCCGTTGAAGTTGAGAAATAGCCCGCTCCAGCAGCGCGCGGGCTGCTCGACGGCGAAGTGGCCGTCGATGCCGAGGGCCTGCGCGATCGTCAGAAGCGAGTAGTTCCGATTGAGGTGGCCCCACCTCCCCTGCACCACCGCCACGTCGGGATCGGCGAAGTGCAGCAGCGTTATCCGCAGGAAGTCGGGCGACGGGACGAAATCGGCGTCGAAGATCGCCACGAACTCTCCGCGCGCCTCCTTGAGCCCGGCGGTCAGCGCACCGGCCTTGAACCCTGTCCGTTCTCGGCGGTGAATGTGGAGCACGCTGACGCCGCGGGCTTCGAGCCCGCGCGCGGCGGCGGCCAGGATCGCGGTCGTGTCGTCGGTGGAGTCGTCGAGGATCTGGACCTCGAGACGCTCGGCCGGATAGTCGAGCGCGGCCACGGCCTCGACGAGACGCCGGGCCACGTAGCGCTCGTTGTAGATGGGGAGCTGCACGGTCACCAGCGGCCACTCCACCGGAGGCGGCGGTATCGGGCGGATTCGCCGACGACCGCGTGCGTGCAGCGCCATCATCACGTACGCATTCATCCCGTAGACGAACAGGCCGAGGACGGCCACGGCATACGCGAGTCCCACGACGACCTGTGCGACGAGAATCACGCGCGCTCCCACGGCATCGGGTGCGCCGCTGGCGCCGAGACGTCCCCGACCATCGCGCCCGTCAGACCGCTCGTCGTGCGCCACCCCCGGGCGAGCAACGCGTAGAGCGGGAAGAACTCGAGCGCACGCGCCCAGAATGGCAACGAGCCCCACGCATAGGTGAGATAGGAGAGCGACACGGCCCCTGTGAACCAGAGCCAGCCCGCCGAGGGCGCCACGGCAAGGAACGGCAGCATCCAGATCGCGTACCAGGCGTGGAGCGCCGTCGGAATCAGGAGGAGATAGGCGCCGACCGCAGCCCGCGCCGCCCGAAAGACACCCTCGGTGTCATCGACGAGGCGCCCACGGATGCGCGCCAGGGCCACGACGAGCGCGGCGATCAGCGCGAGCATCACGACACCGCGGGCGACCTCGCGAGCCACTCCATCACCGAGAGCGGTCGCGTTGACGACGAAATCACGGAGCCCGACATTGAAGTCCTCTGCGCTCCCGAAGTACTCGGGCAGAAACCCGAGGACATCGGGCCCGACGGACCACGCATACGGAAGGTAACCCGCGACGACGACGCCGGCGCATGCGAGCGGGAAACGACGATCGCCCTTCCGCCACCACGCGAACAGCAGAATCGCCGGGTAGAGCTTGAGGAGCACCGCCAGGCCGAGTGCGGCACCGGCGTGGAACATCCGCCCCTCCTGGCGCCAGAGCAGGGCCAGCAGCAGCACAGGGACGAACGCGGGGTCGAGGTGCGCGGCCTGCACGCCTTCGAAGACGGCGAGCGGCGCCCACGCCCAGAGGATGATGGTGGCCGGCGGCCTTGCCATCCGGTGAAGGAGGCGGAGCAGCAGCGCTCCCGTCAGCCCGTCGAACAGGAGCAGGACGACGCGCCAGCCGACGACGCTGTCGGCGCCAAGCGTGGTCGCCACGGCGAATAGCGCCTCCGCGCCCGGAGGATAGATCGTGCGCTTGTCGGGCCGGTTGATGTGAGGGTGAACAGCCTCGTCTCGAAGGTCCCGGAGCTCGGGCGCCGACGGCGGGTAGCGATACGGATTGACGCCCGCGCGCTGGACGCGACCGTCCCACAGGTAGCGATAGGGATCCGAGGACAGATGCACGGCAGTCGGCAGCACGGAGAGGCGAAACAGGAGCCCGAAGGCGAGGACGATCACGAGCAGCGCACGGTCGTCGGCTGCGCTCCGGAAGACCAGCCAGGCCGTTCCGAGGTAGAGGACGAACTGGCCGCCGAACAGCAGCACGTACCAGACCAGCCCGTGTACCTCGGGAGCAAAGACCGCGCGCAGGTCGAGTGCGTAGCCCGGCACGCTCGCGAGCCCGAACGCCGCGACGGCGAGCCGCAGTGGCAGTCGTCCCGCACTGGCCCGTCTGATCACGTGAACGACCGGAGCACGCGCGCCCACCCGGCGCCGCCGGCGGCTCGACGCGACAGCTCGGGCTCGAGCCAGGCGTCGACGCCGAGCGCACG
>DATIEW010000783.1:0-2729 GCA_035455585.1 Vicinamibacterales bacterium
GGATAGGTCGGCAACGGCACCCTGCGCCGCGCATCACGGTGGGCGTTCTCCCACTTGATCGCGGCGCCCGCCAGCCACAGCCGCCCGATGCTCTCCCACAGGCATTCGCCATCCGGCCGGTTCTCGTAGTGGTGCCTGAGCGAGGCGACTGCCACCGGGTCCCGCGCCCGCCGCCGGTCCGGGTGCTGCATCGCGAGCACGCCCAGCGTGCGGCCGGGGCCGGCCTCGAGCAGCACGGGATTCTCGAACCGCCAGAGCTCCCGCAGGGCGTCGTTGAACCTTGCCGTGTGATTGGCATGCATCGCCCAATAGGCGGGATCCGTGGCCTCTGCCGGCGTGATCCAGGTGCCGGTGACGTTGGAGATGTACGGGATGGCCGGCTCGTTCAGTCGAACCTTCTTCACTTTCTCCTCGAGGACCTTCACGATCGGATCGAGCATTCGCGAATGGAATGCGTGCGCGTTCTGAACGTGCCGGGAAATGATCCCTCTTGCATTCAACGTCCTCTCGAACTCGGCGACCGCGGCGACCGGACCCGCCACCACGCACAGGCTCGGACCGTTGATCAATGAAATGGACAGCTCGGCGGGCAGCATCGCGCGCAGCTCCGGCTCGGGCAGCGTGACGGCAAGCATCGCGCCCCGCGGCAGCTCGTTCACCAGCCTCGCCCGCGTCGCAATGAGCCACAACGCGTCCTGGAGCGACAGCACCCCGGCGAGGCACGCCGCCACGTACTCGCCCATGCTGTGGCCGACGATGGCGTCCGGCGCAATCCCCAGCGATTGCCAGAGCCGGGCCATCGCGTACTCGATCGTGAACAGCGCCGGCTGGGCGTACAGCGTGCAGTTCAACTGCGCGGCTTCCTCGTCCTCCGGCGCGTCGCCGCGCGGGGCGAGCATCTTCTTCAAGTCGATGCCCCCCGTTCCCCGCGCCTTCATCCAGTTCCGGCTGCCCGGATAGACGACGGTCCGGATGTCGATTCCCAGGTGCGGCTCGAGCATCCGCGAGCAGCGATCCACTTCCTCCCTGAAAACGGGCCAGGTCTCGTACAGGCCGTGTGCCATGCCCGGGTAGTGATCGCCGATCCCCGGCACCAGGAGTATCAGCGGGCGCCGCCCCTCCTCCGTCCGGCCGGACAGGACCCGCTCCGCGCTTCTCGGACCGAGGGCGGCGACGGCGTCCTCGCGGTCCACGCAGGCCACGCACCGTCGGTAAGGAAACGCCTTGCGCCCGACCTGCAGGGTGTAAGCCACGTCCCCCAGGTTCGCCGGGTCATTGCGCTCCAGAAATTCGCGCAGGCGGTGCGTGGCCTCCTCGAGTGCCGTCTCTGTCTTCGCCGACAGGACCAGCAGCTGGGGGCGGCGGGCGCTCACCGTCACGCCCGGATCGGGCGCTTCCTCGAGGACGACGTGCGCGTTCGTTCCGCCCATGCCGGTGGACATCACGCCCGCCCGCCGGGGACCCGCGCTCGCCCACTCCCGCAGGTGCGTATTGACGTAGAAGGGGCTGCCGGAAAAATCGATCTCGGGATTGGCGCGGCTGAAGTGAAGGCTCGGCGGAAGCTGCCGGTGCTCGAGGGCGAGGACGGTCTTGATGATGCCGGCGACCGCCGCCGCGGCGTCGAGGTGCCCCACGTTGGTCTTTACCGAGCCGATGGCGCAGTAGCCGGCGCGCCGCGTGGACGCGCGGAAGGCCTTGGTCAGGGCCGCGATCTCGATGGGATCGCCGACGGGCGTCCCCGAGCCATGCGCCTCGACGTAGCTGATGGCGTCGGCCTCGATCCCGGCATTGGCCAGGGCCTCGACCACGGCGTCGGCCTGGCCGTCGACGCTGGGCGCCGTGTAGCCGGCCTTTGCCGAGCCGTCGTTGTTGACGGCCGATCCCTTGATCAGCGCGTGTACGGTATCGCCGTCCGCAAGGGCGTCCGCCAGACGCTTCAGCACCAGGATGCCGCCGCCGCTGCCGAAAACGGTGCCGTTGGCCCCGGCATCGAATGCCCTCACGTGCCCGTCCGGGGAAACCACGCCGCCGCCGTCGTAGAAGTAGCCCGCGCGGTGAGGGACCCGCACCGAGACGGCGCCGGCGAGCGCCATGTCGGTTTCATTGCTCAACAGGCTCTGGCGCGCCAGGTGGACGGCGGCCATCGAGGTCGAGCACGCGGTCTGGACCGTGATGCTGGGACCCTTCAGGTTCAGCTTGTAGGAGATCCGCGTGCTCAGGAAGTCCTTGTCGTTTCCGATGAGCGTGGGGATGTAGTCCTCGGCGAGCCGGCTGCTCAGCCCGACGCCGGTAAAATACGTGTTCAGGGCGGATCCGGTGAACACGCCGACCCGTCCCCGATAACGGTCCGGGTCCCAGCCGGCGTGCTCGAGCGCCTCATGCGCCAGCTCCAGCAGCAGGCGGTGCTGCGGATCCATGGTCCGCGCTTCGAGCGGCGAGCAACCGAAGAAGGCCGCGTCGAAATGGCCGGGTGCGTCGAGGACCGGCGCCGCCCGCACGTAGCCGGCGTGGGCCAGATGGGACGCCGGCACGCCGGATTCCAGAAGCTCCCGCTCCGAGAAGCGGGTGATCGACTCGACGCCCCCGGCCAGGTTGCGCCAGAACTCCTCGAGGTTGCGCGCGCCCGGAAAGCGGCCGGACATCCCGACGATCGCGATATCGAATTCGTTACTCATCGGCGCTCATGCGGGCCGCGCCCGAATCACCGGCTCCGGCAGGGCCTTGCGATC
>DATIEW010000784.1:0-6274 GCA_035455585.1 Vicinamibacterales bacterium
CTCCAACCGCCTCGGATGGGTCGCGACACGCACGCCCGAACAGACGGAGCACGCGTTGTACGCCGCCGCCGCCCGCCGATGGTGGCCGATCATCAACCTCTATCTCGTGACCTGGGGACAGAACGTCTGCCGGCCGGTGTATCCGCTGTGTGGCAGTTGCGTCATTGCGGACCTCTGTCCCAGAATTGGCGTGGCAAGGGCAGGGACAATGGGCAAGGGGCAAGGGGCAAAGGGCAAGGGAGAAGGCTGAAGGCAGAAGGAGCCCAGACGCGGAGTGGGTATAGAGACACAGAGGTGGGGAGTGCGAGAGAGCGGCGAGGAGATGTGTCGGAGCGGTGAGCGGTGGCTGGTCGTCGGGCGGGCTGTCGTCTGCGGCGGCGCGATTGCGGCGGCGGCCGTTCTGGTCGCGCCGGTCGTCGGCGCGCGACAGGCGTCGCCGGGCGCGGGGCCCGTGGTCGTGCTCGACACGGTGAAGGGCGTCATCGAGTTCGAAACGTACCCCGACGAGGCGCCGAAGACCGTCGCGCACATCCTGGAGCTCGTGCGGAAGGGCTTCTACAACGGCCTGCGCTTCCACCGCGCCGAGCGGAACTTCGTCGTCCAGATCGGCGACCCGCAGACGCGCAACATGACGCTCGTGGACTGGTGGGGCCGGCGCGGCAGCGGCAAGCCGGTCGGCGTGGCGGAGATCACGAAGAAGCGCACGCACGTCCGCGGCGCGGTCGGCATGGGCCACAGCGGATCCGCGAAGGAAGCCGACAGCCAGTTCTACATCACGCTGCGGGCGGCGCCCGAGCTCGACGGCAAGTACACGGTCTTCGGCCGCGTGATCCGCGGCATGGACGTCGCCGCGACGTTCGAGAAGGCTGACATCCTCAAGAAGGCGTCGGTGAAGGAATGAGGCGGGGAGGGAACAGCTTGACCAGCCCCCGCAGGTCGGGGTACCGCTCGACGAAGGCATCCGGGTATTCACCCGTGAGCGGCTGATCGAGCTGGTGCTTCAGCATGGCCGCGTTGGCCACCGACTTGGCCGAGAAGTGGTTGTTCGCGTAGAGATACGCTTTCTTCACCGCCCGCGACGCCTGCCTGGCGGCCTCCACGAACGCCTGAAGCTCGACGGCTGAATACAGGTAGTTGTAGCGGTCCTCCGATTTCTCGTGCGTCCACCACTGCGCGGCGTTCCGGCCGTGGAGCCGCAGGTAGTAGAACGTGCGGACGTTCGGCAGCAGGTTCTGGCGGATCGAGAACCGGAACTTGGGCTCGTCGATCTGGGTCCACGCGGCGCCGAACGCGTCGAGCATCGCCAGCGTGTCCGCGGGATTGTCGCTCCAGCTCCGGTGGCGCAGCTCCACGGTCACGCGATAGCCGGCGAAGCGCTCCAGCAGCCATTCGAGGTATCCGCGCGAGTCCGGTTCGTTCTTGAAGCTGGGCGGAAACTGCGCAAGGAGCGCGCCGAGTTTGCCCGCCGCGGCCAGGGGATCGATCGCCTTCCGGAAGTCGTCGACGTCCTTCTGCCCGAGGCTCCAGGGATCGGCCCCGGTCGCCTTGTGGAACATCTCCGGGTGCGTGAACTTCTGGTACAGCTTCAGGGAGAACTCGAAGTCGCGCGGCGTCCGCGCGGCCCACCCGCGCGCGGTCGCGGGAGACGGCACGCCGTAGAAGCTCGAGTTGATCTCGACGGTGTCGAAGTGCTCGGCGTAGAACGCCAGCTCGTCGAACCTGCCGCGTCCCCGTCCCCTGGCCGGAACTGGGTAGAAGACGCCGTTCCAGGTGCCCTTGCCGGTTGGATAGCTCCAACCGGAGGTTCCGATTCGAATCACCCTCTTCGAGCCCTGTTCCTGCTCGCCGCCAGCTTCTCGTAGGCCCGCCTGTCGAAGCCGAACGTCGCGCGGGAGCCGCGGACGAGCACCGGGCGTCTGATGAGGTTCGGCCGCGCTACCATCAGATCGATCGCCTCCTTCTTCGATCGCGGGAGCGGACGCTGCTTGAACACCGGGCTGCGTGTGCTCACGCAGTCGAGCACGCGCGCGGCATCGACGTGCGTCTCGAGAAACGCGCGGTCCGGCGGCGTCTTGGTGATGTCGCGTTCGTCGACGTCGATCTCGTGCTGCTCCAGAAAACTCCTGGCGTTGCGGCACGTCGTTCAGGTCGGCTTCCAATAGAAGATCGGCCGGGCCATCGCGCTATTGTACTCGCCGCCGCACGCCGCTCGCAGGGCGTCCATCGGCGTCAGCCACTGAGTACAATGGTCCAAAGTGCTGACCGTCAACGAGATCTTCCACTCCATCCAGGGGGAGTCGACCCACGCTGGCAGCCCGTGCGTCTTCGTGCGGCTCACCGCCTGCGATCTGAGGTGTGCGTGGTGCGACACGGCGTACGCCTTTCACGAGGGGCAGAAGATGAGCGTCGAGGAGGTCACGTCGAAGATCGAATCCTACGGCTGCCGCGTCGTGGAGATCACCGGCGGCGAGCCCCTGCTCCAGGAGGACGTCTACCCGCTCATGCGTTCCCTGCTCGGTCGTGGCCACACCGTGCTGCTTGAGACCGGCGGTCACCGCAGCATCGCGGACGTGCCGCCCGGCGTGGTGCGGGTCGTCGACGTCAAGTGCCCCGCCAGCGGCGAGTCGCACAGGAACCACTGGCCCAACCTCGATCTGCTGAATCCCGCCGACGAGGTCAAGTTCGTCATACAGGATCGCGCCGACTACGACTTCGCGCGGACCCTCGTCGAGCAGCATCGGCTCGTCGGGCGGTGCAGGGCCGTCCTCTTTTCGCCGGTTCACGGCGTGCTGCCGCCAGCCGAGCTGGCCGGCTGGATCCTCCAGGATCGTCTCGGCGTCCGATTGCAGCTCCAGGTGCACAAGTACATCTGGGGCTCGGACGCGAGGGGGGTGTGAACCCGGCATGAGAGCTGTCGTGCTCCTCAGCGGCGGACTGGACTCGTACACCGCTGCCTCCATCGTGCGGCGCGAGGGATACGAACTCTACGCGCTGACGGTCCGCTACGGCCAGCTTCACGCACGCGAGATCGCTGCGGCACGCGCCATCGCGTGCGACCTCGGCGTCGTCAGGCATCTCGAGGTCGACGTGGACCTCGCCGCCTTCGGCGGATCCGCGCTCGTCGGAGACGGCGAGATCCCGAAGGATCGCCGGATCGAGGACGAGCCCGGGATTCCATCCACGTATGTTCCGGCCAGGAACACGGTGTTCCTGTCGCTGGCGCTCGCCTGGGCGGAAGTGGTTGGCGCAGGCGCAATCGTCATCGGTGTCAACGCCGTCGACTACTCCGGCTACCCGGACTGCCGTCCGGAGTATCTCGAAGCGTTCGAGCGCCTCGCCGCGCTCGCGACCCGTGCGGGCGTCGAGGGAGACCGGCTCCGGATCCTGGCGCCGCTGCTGCGCCTCTCGAAGGCGGACATCATCCGCCGCGGCACGGCTCTGGGCCTCGACTACTCGCTGAGCCACAGCTGCTACGATCCGGACGTGCGGGGGCTGCCGTGCGGGCGCTGCGACAGCTGCCGGCTCCGGGCCCGCGGCTTCGAGGAGGCCGGTATCGCCGATCCGGCGGGAGATCAGGAGATTTGACAGAGACTAGGAGATTTTGAACAGGAGATCAGGAGATCAGCAGGTATCGAGTTGTCATCAAGCGAGAACGTCGGTCGGTCGCCCCGCGCTTCGCCGGCCGAAGGCCGGCGGGCGACCGACCCGGTTCCGGCGGGAGCCCCGGGCTCTCCTGATCTCCTGAGCTCCTGTTCTTCCGTCTCCTGATCTTCTGATCTCCTGTCGAGGACCCGTGACCGAACGCCTCTACTACACCGATCCGTACCTCTCCGAGTTCGAGGCCGATCTGCTGCGCGTCCAGCCGCTGCCGGACGGACGCCCCGCGGCGATTCTCGACCGCACGGCGTTCTATCCCACCTCGGGCGGCCAGCCGTTCGACACCGGCACACTCGGCGCGACCCGCGTGATCGACGTGATCGAAAGCGAAGACGGGACCATCCTTCACGTGCTGCAGGCGCCGTTGCCCTCCGGCCGCGTCACGGGCCGCATCGACTGGGACCGCCGGTTCGAGCACATGCAGCAGCACACGGGCCAGCATCTGCTCTCGGCGGCGTTCGACCGGCTGCTCGGCGCAAAGACGATGAGTTTTCACCTCGGCTCGGAGTCGTCCACGATCGATCTGTCGAAAGAGGTGCCGGCTGGCGAGATCGCCGCCGCGGAGAGCGAAGCGAACCGGATCGTGTGGGAGAATCACGGCGTCGGGATCAGGTTCGTCGACGCCGCCGAGGCCGCGTCGCTGCCGCTGCGCAAAGAGGCCTCGCGCGAGGGGCGGCTGCGGCTGATCGAGATCGGGGAGTTCGATCTCTCCGCTTGCGGCGGCACGCACGTCGCGCGCACGGGAGCGGTCGGCATCATCGCCACCTCGGGGTGGGAGCGCTTCCGCGGCGGTACGCGCGTCGCGTTCCTGTGCGGCGTCCGCGCCCTCCGGGGCTGCCGGGCGCTCCGCGACACGGTGACCGAGAGCGTCCGCCTCGTGTCGGTGCTGCCGGCCGAGCTCCCGGCGGGCATCGCCCGACTGCAGGCCGAGGCCAAAGACCAGAAGCGCCGGCTGAAGGACCTCCAGGGCCGGCTGGCAGCCTTCGAGGCCGGCTCGCTCGCCGCCCGCGCCGAGCCCTGCGGCCCGTTCTCCCTGGTGGTGCAGACGATGGAGGGCTGGGATCTGAACGGACTGAAGACCATCGCCAGCGCGATAGCCGCGCGGCCGGGGCACGTGGCAATCCTCCTGGGTCTCCCGCCGCCTGTGTCGATCGCCGTCGCTCGCGCCGCCGGCGCCCCTCTCGACGCGGCCGCAGTCCTGAAGCAGTTGACCGACGCGTTCGGCGGGAAGGGCGGCGGACGTCCCGAGCTGGCGCAGGGCGGAGGGCTCGAAGGGTCGCCAGACGATCTCGTCGCCCGCGCGCGGGAGATTGTCTTGAGTTCCTGACCTGAAGGCGGAAGCTACCGCCGCGTGAAATTCGCGAGCACTTCCACCGCAAGGTCCGCGATCCACGTCACCGTCGAGGCTGGAATCGGAAAGTCGTTCGCGAGGATGGAGAAGACGAGCGTCTCGCCGTCGCGCGTTTCCACGTATCCCGACAGCGAGCGCACGTTGGCGATCGATCCGGTCTTGGCCATCGCATTTCCTTCGGCGCGCGAGCGGCGCATGCGCGAGCCGATGGTGCCGTCCCTGCCCGCAATCGGCAGGGTGGCGGCAAAAGCCTCGCGGTGCCGCGGGTCGCGGTACATGCGCTCGAGAATGGCCGTGATCGCCTCGGCGCTGACGTAGTTGTATCGCGACAGCCCGGAGCCGTCGGCGATGATGTACGCGTCGCGCGGGATGTTCCAGTCGGTCAGCGTATCCTGCATTCTCACCCGCCCGCCCGGAATCGACCCGAGCCCTCCGCGCGCGGCGCCGATCGCCTTGACCAGCGTCTCGGCATAGAGGTTCTGGCTGAACTTCATCAGGACGATCCCGATCTCCCGGAGCGGAGGGGACGTTGTGGAGGCGAGCACCTTCCGATCGCCGTAGCTCGTTACTCCAGAAGAATCGCTACCGCCCCAGAGCGGGGCCACATCGTCGATGTCGGCCGCGCCGCCCTCGACGGGAATGCCCAGGTCGATGAAGGACTGTCGGACTGACTCGACGAAGTAGAGCGTGGGGTTGACGACGGCCACATTGCGGCTGATGCCGGGCGACCCGAGCGGGACCAGGCCGGTCACTTCCAGCACGGCGCGATCCACGTGCCGCTTGAAGTCGAGCGTCTCGCTGGTACCTTGCGGAACAGTCACCGCCCGATTCAGCACCGTCAACCCGGTGCCCGGCGGCAGGCTCACCGCCGCCGGCTCTCCGGCTGCCGCGCCGGGAAGTACGCTCAGCGGTGCGGTGCTCTCGTTGAACTGCAGCGCGCCCACCGGCGCCGCATAGCCGTACTGGAGGTAGTCCCAGGACCAGCCTCCGCCGAGCCACTCCTCGTCGAACGCCTGATCGTCGCCGACGATGCGGCCCTCGATGCGGTGGATCCCGGCGTCCTTCAGGGCGCGGGCCCACTCGGCCACCACGCCGGCCGCGCGTGCGTCGCGCCAGTTGATGGTTGGATCGCCCGTGCCGCGGATGAACAGATCGCCGCGCAGCACCCCTTGCTCGACAGGCGACGCGGTTTCGAGCGTCGTCGTGAAGCGGTAGTCCCAGCCCAGGGTTTCCGCGGCCGCTGCCAGCGTGAGGATCTTCATGTTC
>DATIEW010000785.1:0-5451 GCA_035455585.1 Vicinamibacterales bacterium
GCTTCCGCCTTCACGTAGCTTCCGCCGTCAGGCGGAAGCTCGTTCCCCCAGCAGCCCGTGCTGCTATCCCCTTCAAACCACCGGGCTGAACCTGCCTGCCGCTCCGGGGAGTCTAAACGGGGTAGGCAAGGGCAATGGGCAAGCTCCTCTCGATCAACGTCGGCCTGCCGCGCGAGATCGTCTGGGACGATCACGTCGTGGTGACGTCCATCTGGAAGGCACCGCAAACGGGACCGGTGTCCGTCTCGCGACTGAACCTGGAAGGCGATCGCCAGTCCGATCTGACGGTGCACGGCGGCATCCAGAAGGCCGTCTATGCCTACCCGTCCGAGCATTACGCGTTCTGGCGCAGCGAGCTGCCCGACGCGGAGCTGCCCTGGGGCGCGTTCGGCGAGAATCTCACGACCGAGGGTCTGCTCGAGGACGCCCTGTACATCGGCGATCGCATCCGGGCCGGGTCGGCCGAGTTCGTCGTGACCCAGCCGCGGCTGCCGTGTTTCAAGCTTGCCGCCCGCTTCAATCGAACGGACATGGTGAAGCGGTTCATCCGCAGCGGCCGTCCAGGCTTCTACCTGGCGGTCGTCCGTGAGGGTACCGTGACGGCCGGCGACGAGGTGATGGTGATCGAGCGGAACACACCGGCGATCAGCGTGCGGGATGTCGCGAGCCTGTATGGCCGGAAGGAGGTCGATCTGGATCTCCTGCGCCGGGCCTCGGAGCTGCAGGCGCTCCCCGAGAGCTGGCGTGCCGACCTGCGCAGACGCCTTCTGCGGGCCGAAGTCGGCGCATTGTGATCGCCACGCCCCTCAGAGCGTGGATTGCCGACGTGCTATCCTGAAACCATGTCAGCAGTTGTGAACCGCACCGAGGCCGCCGACTACTACTTCACGTACATCGACAAGGTGGTCCCGGGCGACATCTGCCAGATCCTGGAGGCGCAGCTTCCAGAGACCATGGCGTTGCTTCGCGGCATCTCCGAGAAGGAATCGCTGTATCGATACGCGCCGGACAAATGGAGCATTCGCGAAGTCGTGAGCCATCTGAACGACACCGAGCGCCTGTTCGTGGCACGGGCGTTCTGGTTCGCGCGCGGCTTCGACACGCCGCTGCCCAGCTTCGACCAGAACGTGGCCGTGTCCGCGGCTGCGGCTGACGAGCGTTCATGGAGCAGCCACATTGACGAGTTCCAGGCCGTGCGCGCCGCGACGCTGGCGTTCTTCCGGGGCCTGCCGGAGCCCGCATGGGCGCGCCGGGGCATCGCCAGCGGCAACCCGTTCACGGTGCGGGCGCTGGCCTACATCGCGGCCGGACACGTCACACATCACACCGAGATCGTGCGGAAGCAGTACCTGCGCCGCTGAGCCGCGGTTCCAACTCCCAATTCCCAACTCCCAACGTCCAAGGCACCTGGCTTGCGGCTTGGCAGCTGAAACTCGAAGCGTCTCACGAGCGGCGTTGAGCACCTCTCAAGTTCCAAGAGTGCGGTCAACCTCATCTCCTTGGGGGTTGGGAGTTGGAGATTGGGAGTTGACACGGGCACACTCTCTTTCTAGTGCCCGGTCTCGGCAATCAGCTCCCGCACGGCATCGATGACCACCTGTGGCTGATCGAGGGGTATCCAGTGGCCGCTCGCTGTCGCGACGATGTGGCGGCCGCGAGACGAGAGGCGGGCGAGCGCTTCCTGTTGTGCGAGGCGGTACTCGCCGGGATCGGTGGAGGAGATCGTCATCAGCGGCAGGTCGCCGTAACCGCCGGCTGACGCCTCGAGGGTCTCTGCGGCGCTGACGCTGATCGAGGCGATCTGGCTGCCGAGCGCGTCGAAGAAGCGCGCCTGCGACCAGAACCAGCGCAAGGGACGCCGCGCCTCCTGCGGCAGCCGCCACACCGGCGCGAGAATGCCCTCATCCTCCTTCGACAGGCGGCCCAGGCTCACCACCTTGACCAGCGCCTCTGCGGCCCCGAACGCTCCGAGGCTGGCGAGAATGCCGACGAGGTGCGCGACGCGGAAGCGTGCCGCGCGTGATCCGTACCGGCACAGCATGACGCCGCGATCGATCTTGGCCTGCTCCTTTGGCGCCGGCCTCACCCAGTTTTCGGGGTGCGCCGGATCGACCAGGAGCAGCGCTGCGGTGTCGGCCCGGTACCGCTTCGCGAAGATCCGCATCACGAGGCCGCCGAACGAGTGCCCCACCAGCAGGAACGGCGGCTCCACTGCCGCGCGCTGCAGAAGCTCCCGCAGCTCCCCGGCGATCCGCCCCGCCGTCCGCGGCATCGGTCCCGCGTCGCTCCACCCGAACCCCGCGCGGTCGTAGCTGCAGACGTGCGCGAACCGCGCGACCTCCGGCTGCACGAGCGACCAGCTGACCGACGACCCCCCGAGCGCCGAATCCAGGATCACTGCGGGCCTGCCGGAGCCCGAACAGTGCAGGTGCAGGCGGAAACCGCCGATGTCGATCAGACGCCCGGGGACCGGCGGACGCGGCATGAGGACACGATATCAACTTCCATGCTACGGCGATGCCCGCAGGTATCCGGCCGCGATGCCGATGGCCGCGCCACCGAGCACGAGCCAGGCCGAATTGACGCGCGTCGTGAGCAGCAGCCCGGCGCTCGCCGCCGCAAGCGCAACTGTGAGGGGATCGACCAGCGCCGTGCGCGTGAGCTGCACGGTAACGACGAGCATGAGCGCGAGGGACGCGGCGTTCACGCCATCGAGCATACGGGCGGCGAGCCTCGAGCGCCGCAGGCGGGGGACGATCGGCGCCGTCACCGCCACATAGACGAAGGCCGGCAGGAAGATGCCGGCAGTGGCGATCGCGGCGCCGCGCCAGCCGGCGAGCACGTACCCGATGAATGTCGCCGTCGTGAACACGGGCCCGGGCGTGATCTGGCCTACGGCAATCGCGTTCAGCAGCTCATCCTGTGTGAGCCAGCCGAGCCGGCCCACCAGATCCGCCTCGAGGAACGCGAGCAGCACGTAGCCGCTGCCGAAGAGCACGGCGCCGGCCTTCAAGAACACGCCGAACAGCGTCCCGAGGGAGATCGATGCCGATGCTGCGGCGATCGCGGCGCCGGCCAGCACGCGCGCGTATATCGACGCTGCGCAGGCCGTTCCCGCAACGGCGCCCAGAACGATCGCCGGTATCCGCCGGGCCCTCGAAACGACCGTCGATAGCGCGCCGGCGGCCGCCGCGGCAGCGAGCACGACCAGCTCGTTGACGCCTCCCACGACTGCGATCGCACTTGCCGACGCCAGCAGCGCCAGCAAGCCCGACCGCACGGCCACGCGTCCGAGCCCGACGAGCGCCTGGATCACGATGGCGATGATGACGGGCTTGACGCCGTAGAGCAGTCCCTGCACCTCGGGAAGCGCTCCAAAGCGCACGTACCCCCAGGCAAAGGCAAGCACGATCGCGGTTGCCGGGACGATGAAACACAGCCCGCAGACGAGAAGCCCGCGCATGCCCGCTCTCGCGTAGCCGATGTGGATGGCGAGTTCCGTTGAATTCGGACCCGGAATCAGGTGGGTCGCACCGAGCAGGTCGAGGAACTGCTGGTCGCTCAGCCACTGGCGCCGGCGCACGACCTCGTCGCGCATCAGCCCGATATGCGCAGCGGGTCCGCCGAACGCGATCGTCCCGAGCTTCGCGAACAGCCGGGCGAGCTCAACGAGCGGGGTCATGGACAATGCTGAATGCTGAATGCTGATCGCTGAAATGGACCCTTCAGCAATCGACATTCAGCATTCAGCATTCGATATTCATCTGCGGGATGCCTGATCCGTCGTGATCTTCCGGTCCGCCTTGTCGCCGTTCTTCACGTGCTTGTCGAGCCATGCCGCCCAGCGCGCCCAGAGGTCGAGCAGGGTCTCTTTCGACGCCGGTCCGTGATCCTCGAGCGGATAGAGGTAGAGCGCCGCCGTCTTGCCCAGCCCGTTGAGCGCATGGTACAGGCGGATCGAATTGATCGGATCCGTGCCGACGTTCTGATCGGCGAGCCCGTGATACATCAGCAGCGCGCCCGTCAGGTTGTTCGCGTAGAGGAACGGCGACATCCCCAGGTACACGTTCGGCGCCTCCCAGAGATCCCGGCGCTCGCTCTGGAACCCGATCGGCGTCAGCGTCCTGTTGTAGGCGCCGTCGCCCGCGATGCCCGCCTTGAAGAAGGGCGTATGCACCATGGCGTTCACGGTCGAGAACGCCCCGTAGCTGTGCCCCCCGATCGCCAGCTTCGCCCGATCGACCAGCGCGCGGCGATCCAGCTCGTCGATGACCGCCGCCAGGTTGTTCCGCAGGTCGTGCACGTAGTTGTTGTTCATCTGCCCCTGCGGGCCCACGATCGGCGCATCCGGCTCCACGACGGCGTAGCCGAGGCGGACGAAGTACTCCATCGACCGCGCGCCGAAGTTCGGGAAGCTGTTCTTGTTGAACGTGCGATCCGGCCGATCGTAGGTCTCCTGGTCCTGGTACTCCCGCGGATAGAACCAGAAGAGCGCCGGCAGACGCGTGCCTTTCTGGTAGTTCTGCGGGAGGTTCACCGTGACGCGGAACTTGAAGCCGTCCGCACGCTCCACCGTGAACCGCTCGATCGTGGCGCCGGTGATGTCGGGCGTGTAGTCCCGGTTCTCGGTGAGCTGCCTGCGCTGGCCGTTCTCCACGAGGAACTGCTGCGCCACCTCTTTCGGGCTCTCCCGCGACAGGATGTACCGCCCCTGCTCGGCGTCGAGCACCGTCGTAATGCGCTCGAACACGCCGTTGTTGTCGCTCTCGAAGAGGCGCTGCTTCTCGCCCGTCCTGATCGCGACCTTGTCGAGGAAGGTCTTCGGCCCGCTGTCGTTCGGGTTCTCGTCGTGGTGCGTCCCCAGGAAGAAGACGCTGGAGCCGTCGGCCGAGACGAGGACCGGGCCACCTCCGCCTCCGCCTCCGCGGCCACCGCGACCGCCGCCGCCGCCACGCCCCCCGCCCCCGCCGCCGCCGCGTGCCGAGACGAGCGACCCTGGGTTGGCATTGACATCGTCGCTGCGATACCGCGCCAGAACGTAGCGCTGAGCCGGCTGGTCGAGTGCGATGGCGACCTCGATCGTGTCCTGTCCCTGACGCTCGGTGGCGAACACCATCTTCATGTCGGGCGAGTAGCGGTGCCCTGACAGGCGGGTGTTGCTCTCGTAGAGGACCTTCCTGCTCGAATCATCGAACGGCGGCAGCCACTGATAAAGGCGATCCGGCCGCTGCGCGCCGCGCTGTCCGCGTCCTTCCGTCTGCGGCGCATCCGACGCCGCGCCGCGTCCGCCGCGGCCCGCGCGTCCCCCACCTCCGGCCCTCTCGCCGGGAGGCGGAGGCTCCTGCTCGAGGTACGTCAGGCCCTGACCGTCCGCCCGCCACGCCAGCTCGCGCCGTCCCTGCTGCTGCTGGCCGCCGCGACCACCGCCCGGCGCGGGAGGATCGGTTGGAG
>DATIEW010000786.1:0-2207 GCA_035455585.1 Vicinamibacterales bacterium
GCCGTCGCCGGCAGGCCGCCGCCGGTGCTGTCCCCGTCCGCCGAGGCCCTGCGCCAGACCGGTGGCGCCGCCACGGGCGCGAGGGCGACGAAGCGGGTGCTCCCGTGCATCGTGGGCTCTCCTTCCGCGGCCACGGTGACGCGGGCGCCGCCCGGCCGCTGCCCCTGTGCGATGGCCGACGCGGCGTGGCATAATGATGCGGTTTTCAACTCCGAGCCATGGCATACCAGCTTCCAGTCCTGCAGTCGAACGCCGTCGCGGATGGGCGCAAGCCCGCCTGGCTCAAGGTGCGTGCGCCCGGCGGGCCGAACTACTCCCGGCTGCGCCGCCTGATGCGCGACCTCAACCTGCACTCCGTGTGCGAGGAAGCGCACTGCCCGAATATCGGCGAGTGCTGGCAGGACGCGACCGCGACCTTCATGATCCTGGGTGACGTGTGCACGCGGAACTGCGGCTACTGTGCCGTCGCCCACGGCGCGCCAGTCTGGGAGGACCGCGAGGAGCCCGAGCACATCGGGCGGGCCGTCGCCGAGCTGGGGCTCGAGCACGTCGTCATCACGTCGGTGAACCGCGACGACCTCGCCGATGGCGGCGCCGCCCACTGGGCCGCCACGATCCGCGCGGTCAGGGCCCACGCGCCGGCGTGCCGTGTCGAGGTGCTGGTGCCGGATTTTCTCGGCCGGCGGGCCTCGATCGATGCCGTCATCGCGGCAGGGCCGGCGATCTTCAATCACAATACCGAGACAGTGCCGCGCCTGTACAAGGTGGCACGTCACGGTGGCCGCTACGACCGGGTGCTCGACCTCTTCCGGCACGCGCGAGCGACCGCGACCGGGCTCCCGCTCAAGTCGGGCATCATCCTGGGCCTGGGCGAGGAGCGCGACGAGCTGGTGGCGACGATGCGGGATCTGCTCGAGGTCGGCGTGTCGATCCTCACCCTCGGGCAGTATCTGCGGCCCTCGCCGCAGCACTTGCCGGTCGCGCGCTACTACCACCCCGACGAGTTCGCCGCGCTGGCCGCGATCGGCCGCGATCTGGGCTTTGCCCACGTCGAGTCCGGCCCGCTGGTCCGCAGCTCCTATCACGCCAAGCGCCAGGCCGATGCAGCCGGGACCGAGCCGGTCGGTGCGGGGACGGAGCCACGACCTTCGATGTCAGGCCACCCACGTCCCGAACCGGCCTCACGGCACCCGCTCCAATAGTGCAGTATCTCCCGATCCTGATGGTCTTCGCGTTCGCGGCGGTGGTGGCCGGCGCCCTGCTGTTCATCCCGTCGCTGATCGCGCCCCGGCGGCTGACGCCGGTCAAGGCCTCGCCGTTCGAGTGCGGCAAGGACCCGATCGAGGTATCCGAAGGCCGGTTCGCGATCAAGTTCTCGACGATCGCGATCTTCTTCATCATCATCGACATCGAGCTGCTGTTCATCTGGCCGTGGGCGATGCTGTACCGCCGCCTCGGGTGGTTCGGGTTCGCCGAGATGCTCGTCTTTCTCGGCATCCTGATGCTGGGGTTCTTCTACATCTGGCGCAAAGGGGGACTGGAATGGGAGTAGGCAGCTTCTTCACGTCCAAGCTCGATGAAGCCATCGGCTGGGCGCGAAAATACTCCATCTTCCAGTATCCGTTCGTGACGGCCTGCTGCGGCATGGAGTACATGGCGGCGGCGTGCTCGCACTACGACGTCGATCGCTTCGGCGCCGGGCTGCCGCGCTTCTCGCCCCGCCAGGCCGACGTGCTGTTCGTGGTCGGGACGATCTCCCACAAGATGGCGCCGGTCCTCAAGCGGATCTACGACCAGATGACCGAGCCCAAGTGGGTGGTGGCCTTCGGCGTGTGCACCTGCACGGGTGGTTTCTACGACAACTACGCCACCGTGCAGGGCATCGACACCATCATCCCCGTCGACGTCTACATCCCCGGCTGCCCCCCCCGGCCGGAGTCCGTGCTGGACGGACTCATGAAGCTTCAGGACAAGATCGCCCTGCAGACCCAGAGGTTCTGAGTGCGAGGCGAGGAGCTTCTTCGGCGCCTCCGCGATCGATTCGGCGCCGCCATCGTCGAGACGCACGAGTTCCGGGGCGACACCACCGCCGTGGTCGATCGAGTGGCGCTGGTGGACGCCCTCCGCTTCTGCCGCGACGAGGCCGCGCTCGGCTTCGACATGCTCACCGACCTGACGGCGGCCGACTACCTCGCGTTTCCCGGCCG
>DATIEW010000787.1:0-6226 GCA_035455585.1 Vicinamibacterales bacterium
TGCCCTCCGACTACCGGCACGTCAGCGGGCCCGACGTGGACGTGTTCGTGCCGTACACCATCGGAACGGCGGGCTGGACTGGCCGCTGGCTCGCCCTGTACGCGCGCATCCCGCCGGCGTCGACGCCCGGCGAGGCGGCGCACGAGATCTCCGCGGTCATGGCGGCCATTGCCCGGACCGATCGGCGGAGCCGTGGCTGGCACGCGACCGTGTCGACGCTCCACGAGATGGTCGTAAGCGACGTCAGACGGACGGCGTGGGCGACGTTTGCCGCGTCCGCGTTGCTCCTGGCGATCGCGTGCGCCAACGTCGCCAACCTGATGCTCGCGCGCGGCGCCGTGCGCACGCGCGAGTTCGCCCTCCGCCTGGCTCTCGGCGCGAGCCGCGCCCGCCTCGCCCGGCAGGTGCTCATCGAGAGCGCCGTCGTCGCCGCGGGCGGGGGCGTGTTGGGCGCCATGGGAGCCTGGCTTGGGGTTCGCGCACTCGTGGTCCTGGCTCCGCCGACCGTGCCACGTATCTCGGAGGTGGCGCTCGATCCGGTCGCCGCGCTCTTCTGTGCCGGCCTCGTCGCTGTGACGACCGCCGCCTGCGGTCTCGTACCGGCTGCGCGGCTGACACGATCCCTGGCGGTGGCATCCGGTCTTGGGCGCGCGGCGAGTCACCCCGCGCGTTTCGGCGGTCTTGTTTCTGGCCTCGTGATGGCGGAGGTGGCAATGGCGGCCGCGATCGTGGTCGCGGCGGGCCTGCTGGTCCGCACCGTTCAGGTCCTGAACGAACAGGAGTACGGATTTCGCCGGGACGCGGCGCTGAGCTTCCGCGTCAACCCACCGTCCAGCCGCTGGCCGGGCCTGGACGGCACGCTTGCGTTCTACCGCACGCTGCGCGAGGGACTGCTGGCGATTCCGGGCGTCACCGCGGTGGGCGCGGGATCGGATCTTCCGCTCGCCGGCCAGGGCGCGGTTGCCAGCGTCACATCGGAAGAGCGGGTGGCAGCCGGGCTGCTCGAAGGCGTGACGGTGCTGCAGCGACGCGCGGGCACCGGCTACTTCGAGGCGCTGGGCACGCCGCTTCTGGCCGGCCGGGTGTTCGACGATCGCGACGGACCGGCGACGCCGCGCGTCGCCGTCGTGAGCGAGTCGCTCGCGCGCACGTTGTTCCCCGGTCGGGAGGCGGTGGGGCGGCGCGTGGCACTCGGCGGCCAGCCGCGCGACGCGGACTGGATGACGGTGATCGGTGTCGTCGCCGACATGCGCTTCGCGCAGGCGGACCGCGTGGACGATCCGCAGATCTACCAGGCGCACGTTCAATCACCCTCGCGCGAGATGGCCCTCGTCGTGCGGACGGGGGAAGTCCTTGGAGCCGTCGCCGCGGTGAAGGCGACGCTCGCCGCAGTCGATCCGGGAGTCCCTGCGTACGAGATCACGTCGCTCGACGGCCTGGTGGGCCGCGCGATTGCGGGCGCCGAGTTCACCTCATGGCTCTTCGCGTTGTTCGGCCTGTCGGCGCTCGTTCTCGCCGCCGCCGGCATCTACGCCGTGGTGGCGTTCGCGGTCGGGTGTCGCCGCCGGGAGCTGGGCGTGCGACTGGCTCTCGGCGCAACCCCGGGAGGCGTGGTCCGTCTCGTCGTCGGCCAGGGCATGAGGGTCGTGCTCGCCGGTCTGTTCCTGGGACTGGCCGGCACGATCGCGGGCGCCCGAGTTCTCGAGGGGCTCCTCTACGGTGTCGAGGCGACCGATGCCGCGACCTATGCCGTTACCGCAATCATCCTGACCGCGGCTGGCCTGGGCGCGTGTTATCTGCCGGCGCGTCAGAGCGTGTTGCCCGATCCGGTGCACGTGCTGCGCGCCGAATGAGGCGGAGAGGGGTGCGGTGATCGAACGTTCGGTCGTAGTCGTTGCGCCTGCACCATGCCGGCCTCGCGCGCGGCTATCCCCGCGCGACCTCCCGTGTCCCCCAGGTGAGCACGAGACGGCTGCCCCAGGACGCCAGCGCCACGAGCACCAGAATCGTGGCGCCGTGCCAGAGCAGCGTGACCGCGTTGCTCGGGTGCGGATGCGAGATGCAGGCGCCAACGTTGGCGAGCACCGCGACGGCGAGTGCCCCGAGCGCAGCCGTCCGGCGGGGCGTCAACGGCGCGCCCCTGCGCAGCATGATCGTGATGCCCAGACCCGGCAGTGCGGCGCCGAGGGCAATCATTGCCACGCACTGCCACTCGCCGGGCGCCGCAAGGCTTGCGGCGTTCACCTGACTCCACTCCTGACCGAGGATGAGATTCCCGAGCCAGAACGACCCGGCGAGGATGGGGAGGAGTAGCGCCCGACGGGAAACGCCCGGCACGGTCGACGCGAACGCCGCGACCGCTGAGGTGGCGGCCAGGAGTACAGCGAGCAACTGGGGAAGCACGAACCGCCATCCGCCGCCGTTCGCCGCGAGATCGGCGCGCGACGTCATCGCGAACGTCAGCAGGCCCACATACACCAGCGCCCAGAACAGCCACGCCGCCGCCCTGACGGTTGGACTGCGAAGCGGCCCGGCCGGCATGGCCTCTCGTGCGAGACGCTCGATCAGTCGGTCGGTGTTCATGGACGTTGCAGGCTGCCTCGCAGGGCTCTGCGCAACGCGGCAATCGCCCGGTGGGTCGCCACCTTCAGCGCTCCGACGGACGTGCCGGCCGCCGAGGCCGCCTCCTTGAGCGACAGCTCCCGCAGCTTGAGCAGTTCGATCGCCTGCCGCTGGCCGGGCGGAAGCGATCGGACTGCGTGCCGAAGCGCCTCCATGTCCTCGGACGATTCCAACTGGGAATTCGGCGCGGGCCCCGCAGGGGTTACATCCAGATCCTCGACCTGGACCTCGCGCGCCATCGTCCGCGCATATCGGCGTGCGCCGTCGGCAACCCGGTTCCGCACGATTGCCAGCAACCAGGGCAGAAACGGGCGCGTCGGATCGTAAGTGGCGCGGACGCGGTGCACTGATATCAGCACGTCCTGGACGAGATCCTCCACGTCCTCAGGCCGTAGAAAGCCGCCGCGCCGGGCCACGACGCGCCGAATATGCGGCGTGATCGCGCGCAGCAGCTCCAGGTACGCGTCGGTGTCTCCCTGCTGGGCCGCGCGCATCAGCTCGCCAAGGTCATCTGTGGCCATGGACAACAGGTCGTCCCGAAACTCAGTCTACGGCAACGCGTAACCTTTCGACGCCCTCCTGCGAATCCATCGGTATCTGGTCGATCGGGCCAGTGTGGCAGGCCGCTGCGGCTCTGCCGCTGTGCAACGGTTTTCCGAGAGGAGTGTCTCATGAACAAACGCATCGTTGTGGCCTCCGCGCTCGCGGCCGCGGTCGCGGCGCCGGCGCTCATGTCCGGCCAGGCCCAGACGCCGAGCTTCAAGGCCGAAAAGTGCTATGGCATCGCCAAGGCGGGCAAGAACGACTGCGCCTCGACCGGGAACAACTCGTGTGCCGGCACCTCCAAGCTGAACGGCGACCCCAACGCGTGGATCTACATGCCGGTCGGCTACTGCGAGCGGATCGTCAACGGCAGCCTCAAGCCCAAGGCGTAAGGTCATGCAGGACGGGGTTGCCACCCGCCGGTCGATTGCGCCTCGCGCACGACGCGCCGCCGGCGTCGGTCTCCGGCTTCCGCATCTGACGGAGGTGGCGACCTCCGCTCCGCCCGCCGCGTGGTTCGAGGTCCATCCCGAGAACTTCCTGGCCAACCCGCATGCGATGGAGCTGCTGCATGCCATCGCCGGTCGCTACGCCATATCCGTGCACACGGTCGGGGTTTCCATTGGCAGCGCAGGTGGAATCGATCGGGTGCACCTGGCCCGGCTGCGCCAGTTCGTCCTGGACCTGGATCCCATCCTCGTGTCGGGGCATCTGGCCTGGTCCACGCACGAGGATGCGTACCTGAACGATCTGCTGCCGCTCCCTTACGACGATGAGACCCTCCGCCTGGTGGCAACCCAGCTGCACCTGGTGCAGGACGCGATTGGACGCCCGTACCTCGTGGAGAACCCGTCGAGCTACGTGGGGGTGGGCACCTCCACGATGACGGAGGTCGAGTTCCTCGCCGAACTGGCTCGGCGCACGGACTGCCTGCTGCTCTGCGACGTCAGCAACGTGTTCCTCAGCGGCCACAACATGGGTTACGACCCGTATCGATACATCGACAGGTTCCCCGCGGCGGCCGTCGGTGAACTCCATCTCGGCGGCTTCGTCCGGGAGGCAGACGAGGGCGCGCCGGGTGATGAAATCCTGATTGATTCCCATTCCACCGTGATCGCCGAGCCGGTGTGGCAGCTCTACGCGCATGCTGTGCGTAGATTCGGCCCGGCGCCCACGCTCATCGAATGGGACAACGACATTCCGCCGTTGTCGACGCTCCTTGCGGAGGCCACGCGCGCGGATACCGTCAGCGCGAGGGCGCTCATGGGTCAGGCGGTCTGATGTCATCGCTGGCTGACGTCCAGGCCGCCGTGCGCCAGTCGCTCATCACGAACGACGTGGAGGCGGTGAAGGCGCTTCTGGCAGGCGGCGCGGATCCGGCGCGCAGATTCGCCATTCACCAGCGGCACTACCAGACCAGCCTCGTCAACGCGATTCTTGGGAAATTTCCCGCAACGGTGTGGCTCGTTGGCAGCGATGCCGTCGCGGATGCCGCTCGGGCCTACGTGCGGGTCTCTCCGCCCGAGCGTCCGTGCATCGCCGAGTACGGCGACACGTTTCCGGCGTTCCTGGCGCGCCACGAGCGCGCACCGGCGCTTCCCTGTCTGGAGTCGTTCGCAGAACTGGAGTGGCTTGCCGGGCAGGTGTCGATCGCCGTCGATCGCCCGCGAATGGCATGGCCGGCGGTCGCGTCGATGGGAATCGCGGGCCTCTTGCGCGCCCGCCTCCGGTTGCAGCCGGGTCTGCGCTACCTCCGTGCGTCTTGGGCCATAGATGGACTCATGTCGGCGTACCTCACCGACTCCGTGCCGGCGCGATTCGTCCTCGATCAGACCGACAGATACCTCGAAATCCGGGGCGCGCGCGGCGCGCTGCACATCGGATCGCTCGGCGCCGCCACCTACACGTTCCGTTCAGCCTTGTTCGGCCGCAGACCGCTCGGTGAGGCGGCGGAGGCCGCGCTCGGGGCGGACGAGGCATTCGATGCCGGACGGGAACTCATGGAACTCGTGGCGGCTGGCCTGGTTACCGCCGTGGGTCGCTGACGAAGGACCTCCAATGAGAGACACGTTCGTCGCGTTTCGCCGGCGGCTGGAACGGCTGCCGCTGTCGATCGTTCAGCTGGCCATGCGCATCGCCGTCGGATCCGTGTTCTTCAAGGCCGGGCTCCTGAAGTACAACTCGTGGGAGTTCACGGTGCAGCTCTTCCGGGACGAGTACAAGGTGCCGCTGCTCGATCCCGTCCTTGCCGCCCGGATCGCGATAGTGCAGGAGCTCACCGTGCCGGTGCTCCTGTTTCTGGGACTGGCCACACGGATCGCGACGATTCCTCTGCTCGGGATGATTGCGGTGATCCAGACGTTCGTGTATCCGAACGCGTGGACCGAGCACCTGGTCTGGTCCTCGATCCTGGTGTTTCTTCTCACGCGAGGGCCCGGAGCGCTGTCGATAGACCATCTGATCGATCGGCGGTTCCACGCTGTCGCCGCTCGGTCGCTCCCTGGCGACACGCCCCTCAGCCGCCCGCGGACGTCGTAGTCTCCAGTGCAGACTGGAGCGAGACGGCTAAGGCCCGGGATAGATAGCGAAGCCACAGTCCCGGAAGTCGCGATCGAACGCGAACGCGCCATCGAGCGCCAGGGAGCGGATCACGGCGAAGCTCACGGCGTCGACGAGGCTGAGCCGCTTGTCGGCGAACCGGGTGAGGTTGACCAGCCCCGCTTCGACGAGCGGCGGATCGACGAACAGGACTTCGTAGCGCCGGCTCCTCAGGAGCGCCGTCCCCACGTCAGCGGCGTAGGCGGCGTCGGTTCGGGCGCGCAGCCTGGTCACCGTCTCGCTCACGATGAGCTCGGTCACCACGAATCTCGTCCCGGCGGCGCCGCGCGCGAACTTCCGTGCCGGCCGATGCAGGCGGTCCCGGGGATTGAACAGGGCGAGCAGCGCGCCGGTGTCCGCCAGCAGCTTCACTGGGCTCCTCCTTCGGCCACCCGTACAGGTAATGATCGTGGTTGAGCGCCTCGTCGCTCGGCTCGAACGGCGCGCTGCCGACGAGAGCGTC
>DATIEW010000788.1:0-7639 GCA_035455585.1 Vicinamibacterales bacterium
GCCTCCGCCGACATCGGCGGCATCGCCTCGAGGCGTTTCAGCTCCTGGATGGCCTTCTCCTCGACCTCCTCCGGCATCTTCGCCTGTTCGATCTTCTTCCGCAGCTCCTCGACCTCGTTGCCCTTGTCGTCCTTGCGGCCCAGCTCCTTCTGGATCGCCTTCATCTTCTCGTTGAGGTAGTACTCCTTCTGCGCCTTCTCCATCTGCTTCTTCACGCGCGACTGGATGCGGCGATCGACCTGGAGCTTGTCCACCTCGGCTTCGAGGATGCCGGCGATGCGGTTGAGGCGCTCGACGGGGGAGATGATCTCGAGCAGGTTCTGCTTCTCGTCCACGCCGACGAGCAGGTGTGCGGCGATCGTGTCGGCGAGCTTGCCGGGGTCGTCCACGCGGACTGCGGCGATCATCGCGTCGTACTGCAGGTTGTTCGACAGCTTCACGTACTGCTCGAACAACGACACCACGCGGCTCATCGTGCTCTCCGCGTCGACGCCGGTCTCGCGGTGTTTGGCGACCACCTTCACCACCACGCGATAGAAGCCCTTGTCCTCCTTCCACTCGACCGCGCGGGCGCGCTCGATGCCCTCGACCAGCACCTTGATGTTGCCGTCGGGCAGCTTCAGGCTCTGGACGATGTTGGCCACGCAGCCCATCGTGAAGATGTCGGACGGCTGCGGGTCGTCGACGGCGGCGTCGTGCTGCGCCGCGAGGAAGATCCGCTTGTCCTTCATCAGTGCGTGCTCGAGCGCCCGCGTGGACGACGGCCGCCCGATCACGAACGGCATCATCATGTGCGGGAACACGACGACGTCGCGAAGCGGCACAATCGGGAGGGTTTCGTAGAGTTCCATTGCGAATGCTGAATGTCGATTGCTGAATGCTGAACGCTGATGCTGAACGCTGTGGACCGTCGACAGCTGACTGTCGACTGCCCATTCAGCATTCAGCACTCGGCACTCAGCATTATCCTGCCTTCTCGATCAGTGTAATCGGCTTTTCCTTGCTCTGCACGACCTCGCGGGTGATGACGCACTCGCGGATCTTCTTCTGGCCCGGGAGCGTGTACATCAGGTCGAGCATGAGGTCCTCGATGATCATCCGGAGGCCCCGCGCCCCGATCTTGCGCTGCAGCGCGGATTCGGCGATCGCCTCGAGCGAGTCGTCCGTGAACCTCAGCTTGACGTTCTCGTACTCGAACAGCTTCTGGTACTGGCGTGTGATGGCGTTGCGCGGCTGCGTCAGGATCTGGACGAGCGCCGGCTTGTCCAGCTCGTGCAACGTGCCGACGACCGGCAGTCGGCCGACGAATTCCGGTATCAGCCCGTACTTGATCAGGTCCTCGGGCTCGACCAGCTCGAGCGTCGCGCCGATGTCGCGGCTGGCGACCGGCTTGACGTCCGCCTTGAACCCCAGCGTCTTCTTGCCGGCGCGCCGCTCGATCTGCTTGTCCAGGCCCACGAAGGCGCCCCCGCAGATGAAGAGGATGTTCGTCGTGTCGACCTGGAAGAATTCCTGGTGCGGGTGCTTCCGGCCTCCCTGGGGCGGCACGTTGGCCACCGTCCCCTCGAGGATCTTGAGCAGCGCCTGCTGGACCCCTTCCCCCGAGACGTCGCGCGTAATCGAGGGGTTCTCGTCCTTGCGGCAGATCTTGTCCACCTCGTCGATGTAGATGATCCCCTGCTGGCACTTCTCGATGTCGCCGCCCGCGGCCTGCAGCAGCTTCAGGATGATGTTCTCGACGTCCTCGCCGACGTAGCCCGCCTCGGTCAGCGTCGTGGCGTCCACGATCGTGAAGGGGACCGAGAGCAGCTTGGCCAGTGTCTGGGCGAGCAGCGTCTTACCCGTGCCGGTCGGACCGATGAGCAGGATGTTCGACTTGGTCAGCTCGATCTCGTTGCGGCTGCGCGCCTGCTTCTGGATCTCGATCCGCTTGTAGTGGTTGTAGACGGCGACGGCCAGCTTCTTCTTCGTCTGCTCCTGGCCGATGACGTACTCGTCGAGGAACTTCTTGATCTCCTGGGGGACCGGCAGCGACGACCGCGCGCCGCCACGGGCCTCGAAGCGGTTGTCGTCGGCGATGATGTCGTTGCAGACTTCGACGCACTCGTCGCAGATGAAGACGGTCGGCCCCGCGATGAGCTTCCGGACGTCGTTCTGGTCCTTGTTGCAGAACGAACAGCGCAGGATTTCGCCGTCGCCGGCTTTCTTGACCATAGGGGGTCGCTGGTTACTCTCGAAAGCCCCGCCGCGCACCCGCGGGGGTCCTCCCCCGCACCGCCACCCCGGCCGGCGCCTCGCGCGCGCCGGACCCGCCGCGCAGCCTTTCGGCCCCTCGCGCGTGCCTACGCCCGCTTCCGGATGACATCGTCAATGATACCGTATTCCTTCCCCTGGTCGGGGCTCATGATGTAGTCGCGCTCTGTGTCGTCCTGGATACGCTTGAGCGGCTGCCCCGTGTGCTGGGCCAGGATCTGATTGAGCCGCTCGCGCGTCCGCAGCAGCTCCCGGGCGTGGATGTCGATGTCGGTCGTCTGGCCCCCGAGGCCCTGGACCCAGGGCTGATGGATCAGGATCCGCGAGTTCGGGAGCGAGAATCGCTTGCCCTTGGCCCCGGCCGCCAGCAGCACCGCCGCGACCGATGCCGCCTGCCCGATGCAGTACGTCTGGACGTCCGGTTTGATGAACTGCATCGTGTCGTAAATCGCCATGCCGGCCGTGACCACCCCGCCCGGGCTGTTGATGTAGAGCAGGATGTCGCGGTCCGGGTCCTCCGCTTCGAGGAACAGCATCTGCGCGATCACGAGATTGGCGACGTTGTCGTCGATGGGCGTTCCTATGAAGATGATGCTGTCTTTGAGCAGACGCGAGAAGATGTCGTAGGCGCGTTCGCCACGATTGGTCTGCTCGACCACCATCGGGATGAGCTGCATGCGGTCAGGCATAAGCAGGCGCAAACCCCCGGAACGACCGGCCGCGACCGCGTCTTTCTGCTGGGGGAAATCGAGTCACTACGAGGCAGGTTCCTTGCCGTTGACGATGCAATTGTACCACGCCGCCTTCTGGCGTGGGGCTCCGCCCCACACCCCCGCCTTCGCGCGAAGCGCTACGGCGGGCCGCCGTAGCCTTGGCGGAGGCTGGCCGGCTCGGTCGCTTGCGGGGACCCCACGCCCCGCGCCGCACCGTCCCACCCCACGATGCACAAGACGCATCGGGGGGGCCCCGGCTCGCAGGCGCGCGGTGCGCGCCTCAGGCGTAGTATCGGCCCCACGCCGCAAAATCGTTAAACTCCTGAGCCGTCGTCGATTACCGCAGCCCTCGAGACGAGGAAGTCGACCGTCTTCTCGCGTCGCAGCCCCGCGTTGACGCGGCCGAGGCCCCCTTCCTTCTCGAGGCGGGCCCGGACGGCCGCCGGCGTGCGCCCGCTGCGTTCCGCATACCGCGACACCTCGGCATCGACCTCGGCTTCGCTGACGCCGATGCCTTCGCGCCGCGCGATTTCGTCGAGCACGAGCGCGCTCCTGACGGCCTCGATCGCCGCCTCCCGCTGGTGCTCCCGGAACTCCTCCCAGTTGATGTTCGTGCGCATCGGATCGATCTGCTGCTCGATCAGACGGCGCACGAACTCCTCGACGCGCCGGTCCACCTCGCGGTCGAGGAGCGACGCCGGCACGTCGAAGGTGACGCGCGAGGCGAGCTGGCGCAGCAGGTCCGCCCGAAGCTCGCGTTCGGCCTCGTGCGCTGCCTCCTGTTCGAGGTCCGCGCGGACCCGGGCCCTGAGCGCCTCGAGCGAATCGAACTCCCCCAGGTCCTTCGCGAACTCGTCGTCGAGGTCCGGCACCACCCGCGTCCGGATGGCCTTGACCGCCACATCGTACTGAACCGTGGTGCCCGCGAGCTCCCCGATGGCATAGTCCTCGGGGTACCGGACGTCGAACGTCTTCGTGCCGCCCTCGGTCAGCCCCGTAAGCTGTTCATCGAATCCCGGCGGATTGGCCTGCCCGCCGATCTCCACGGTCACGTTGTCGTGCCGATCGGTCTGAGGTCCGGACTCTTCGGCGGCCTCGGCGCTGCCGGACTTCGGCTGGGCCGTACGCCTGATGTCGAGGACCACCGAATCGCCTCTCGCGATGCCTCGGCCCTCGACCGGCTCGTACCTCGCAGCCCGATCGCGCAGCCGCGACAGCGCCCGTTCCAGCGCGTCATCGTCGACCGCCGCCCTCCGGCGGCGCAGCGCGAACGACGTATAGTCTCCCGGCTCGATCGGCGGGACAGTCTCGAAGGCGGCGGTGAACTTGAGGGGTTGTCCTTCCTCGACGATCACATCGCGGATGTCGGGAGTATTGACCGGCTCGACGCCCCGTTCGCGCAGCGCCTCGTCGACCGCGCGGGGGATCAGACCGTGCGCGACGTCGTGGAGGATCTGGTCCCGGAAGCGCTGGCGCACGACCTTCGCCGGCACCTTGCCGGGCCGGAAGCCGGGCACGCGGGCAGCTCGGCTGTAATCCCTGGCGACCTTGTCGATTTCGGCGTCAACGATGGCGCTGGGGATCTCGACGACGAGGTTCTTCCGGGTCTCGCTGACGTCGATGAACTCGGTCTTCATGCCGCTGATCAGCTCGTCTGGGAAGGGCGCCCACGCGGGCGGATGCGAAAGGGGGGAGTCGAACCCCCACAGCCTTCCGGCTACCGGATCCTAAGTCCGGCGCGTCTGCCAGTTCCGCCACTTTCGCGCGAAGTCGCGTGGAATCTAGCGTAACACGGCGGACGACGGCCAGCTCGGCCGCGGGCGAACGCCGGCAGTTCTGTGAAAGGGTCGCCTGAAACCTCGTCCCTCCGCCGGGAGTCCAAACCCAGGTCGGGGAGTGTGCCTTCGGGGCCTTTTTCGTCATTCGGAATGATTGCAGGTATACTCCGCCCCTGTTCGGCTGAGGCGCGCACGGCGCGCCTGCGAGGGAGCGGCGCGGGGCGTAGGGGTCCCCGCAAGCGACCGAGCCGGGGTGTGGGGCGGAGCCCCACGCTAGGAAGGAGGCTTCCGTGACGGTCAGTCAGCTCGCGCCTCCCGTTCTGGACAGATCCGCTCTCGTCGAGCGATACGTCCGCACGCGTGAGCGAACCCGCCAGCTCTTCGATCTGATCGATCCCGCTGCCTACTACAGCCGGCCGATCTCACTTCGCAATCCGATCGTCTTCTATGAAGGCCACCTGCCGGCCTTCAGCATCATCGCTTTCATCAACCGGGGACTGGGACGTCCGGGCGTGGACGACGCGCTCGAGCGGCTGTTCGCGCGCGGTATCGATCCGGAGAGCGACGCCACGGCCGTGCCTCGCAGCGGAGCGTCCACGGCGTGGCCGTCCCGCGAGACCGTCCTCGCCTTCGGCCGTCAGGCGGACGAATTGGTGGTTGCAGCGCTGCGCGATGCCGCATTCGATCCCTCGCGTCCGGCGATGCGGCGGTACGAGGCCATCTTCACGGCGCTCGAACACGAGGCGATGCACCAGGAAACGCTGTTGTACATGTGGCATCGCCTGCCCGGCGAGCAGAAGCGGCACGTCGATGCCCCGCAGGGCGTTCCGCGACTGCTGCCGGATCGGGCGTACGAAACCGCGGGCGATCCGCCCCGTTCCTCCCCGGTCCGGATTCCCGCCGGCGCTGCGACGCTCGGCGCCGACCGGGACGCCGGTGCCTTCGGCTGGGACAACGAATTCGAGCGAGCGATCGTCGAGGTGCCGGCCTTCGAGATCGACGCGCACAGCGTGACGAACGCGGAGTTTCTTCGCTTTCTGGAGGCCGGCGGCTACGAGCGCCGCGACTTCTGGACCGAGGACGGCTGGGCCTGGCGCTCGAGCGAATCCGTGGAGCACCCCGCGTTCTGGGTGCGCAAAGGGGAACGGTGGTTCTGGCGCGGGATGTTCGAGGACATTCCGCTTCCGGCGTCGTGGCCGGTGTATGTCAGCCAGGCCGAGGCGGCGGCCTTCGCGCGGTCGCGCGGCCGGCGCCTTCCGACGGAGGCCGAGTTCCACCGCGCGGCGTTCGGGACGCCGGAGGGCGGCGAGCGCGAGTTCCCGTGGGGCAGCGAACCGCCGGACGCCACGCGCGGGAACTTCGACTTCGCATCCTGGGAACCGGTGCCCGCCGGATCCCGGCCCGCAGGGGCCAGCGCCTGGGGCGTCCACGATCTGATCGGGAACGGCTGGGAGTGGACCTCCACGGTGTTCGAGCCGTTCCCGGGGTTCGAGCCCATGGCGTCGTATCCGGAGTACTCGGCTGATTTCTTCGACGGCGGCCACTACGTGATGAAGGGGGCGTCACAGGCGACGGCGAAGGAGCTCGTCCGGCGCAGCTTCCGCAACTGGTTCCGTCCGAACTACCCCTACGTCTACGCGAAGTTCAGAACCGCGGCGACGGAGTAGGACCGCCGAATGCCGCGCGTCATCGACCGTCTCCTCGCGCAGTTCGCGGCCGACGTGGCCCGCGATCTGGCCCTCGATCCGAAGCAGCTCCAGTCGAAGTACCTGTACGACGCGCTGGGGTCGAGCCTGTTCGAGGCAATCTGCCGGCTGCCGTGGTACGGCATCACGCGCGCGGAGAGCCGCCTCCTCGCACGTCACGGCGACGCCATCGTCAGCGCGATCGAAGAAGACGAAGGCGCGCGGATCGTGGAGCTCGGCTGCGGCAGCGGCGAGAAGTTGATGCTGCTCGCCGAGGCGCTGCAGAGGCGGGGCGCGTCGGCGCACGTGCACCTCATCGACGTCTCGTCGCAGGCGCTCGAACAGAGCGAGCAGCGCCTCAACGGGATCCCCCATCTCTCGGTGGTGGGACATCAGTCCACGTACGAGGAAGGGCTTCGCCGGGCTGTTGCCGTGCGGGACGGCGCGAGCCCTGTGCTGGTGCTTCTGCTCGGATCGAACATCGGCAATTTCGATCCGCCCGCCGCGGCATCGTTCCTGAGGCGGATCCGGGCCGCGCTCGCGCCGGGCGATCTCTTCCTGCTCGGCGCGGATCTCGTCAAGCCCGAGCGCCAGCTGCTGCTGGCCTACGACGACCCCCTCGGGGTGACCGCCGCGTTCAACCGCAACCTGCTCGTGCGGATCAACCGCGAGCTGGGAGGCGACTTCCACCTCCCGGGCTTCGCCCACCGAGCGGTCTGGGCGCCCGGACACCAGCGCATCGAGATGCATCTCGTCAGCCAGGCCGATCAGATCGTCCATGTCGCCGCTGCCGGGACAACGGTCGCGTTCGAGCGCGGCGAGTGGATCTGGACGGAGAGCTCCTACAAGTACCAGCCTGGAGAGATCGTCGACATGTGCGCCCGGGCTGGCTTCGCCGCGCGCGATCAGTGGACCGATCTCGATGCACGCTTCGCACTCACACTGACGGCTGCCATCTGATCCGAGTAGTTCTGAGTTCTGAGTTGCGAGTTCTGAGTCAGAACTCAAGCTGCAAGAAAGCGCGTCAACGCCCAACTCCCAAACGTCCAAGGCATCTGGCTCGGGGCTTGGATGCTGAGAGATCCTATGCATCTCACGTCAGCGGCGTGAAGCACCTCTGAAGATCCATGAGTGCGGCCAACCGCATCTGCTTGGGCGTTGGGAGTTGGAGATTGGGAGTTGATCTGGCGCCTGATACGATTGACCGACT
>DATIEW010000789.1:0-2990 GCA_035455585.1 Vicinamibacterales bacterium
CGGCTATCGCACTCGGACGGAGCTAGCGCGATGCTGCCGCTCTCGGACGGGCTGCCTGCACGCCGCTTTCCGGTCGTCAACGTCGCCCTGATCGCGGCAAACCTCGCGGTCTGGATCTTCTACGAGCTCCCGGACCTCGACGAGGCGGTCGCGCAGGCGTCCTTCTACCCGTGCGACGTGGACAACACGTGCCAGGCGCCCCTGCCCTGGGCGCTCAGCTGGCTGACGGCCATGTTCATGCACGCGAGCTGGGATCACCTCCTCGGCAACATGCTCGTCCTCGCCATCTTCGGCAAGAACGTCGAGGACGCGTTCGGCCGCCTCCGCTACCTGGCCTTCTACCTCGCGGGTGGCTTCGCCGCCACTGCTCTCCAGACGGCCATGACCCTGCTTTTCGGTCCCGACGCAGATGCGCGAATCCCGATGCTCGGCGCCAGCGGAGCCATCTCGGCCGTGCTCGGGGCGTTCCTCGCCCTGTACCCCCATGCGCGGATCAAGACGCTCGTGCTCGTGTTCGTCGTGCAGATCCCGGCCTGGGCCTACCTGGGGGGCTGGTTCCTCTACCAGCTCCGCGAGGCGCACAATGCGCTCTTCGCCGCGTCGGCGGAGGAGAGCGGCGTGGCCTTCTTCGCCCACGTCGGCGGGTTCGTGTTCGGCTGGCTCCTTGCCCGCGCACTGTGCCGGGCCGGACGGATCCACCCACAGTCCGTGCCGCACCGCTCTGCGCCGATGCCGCTCTGAGGCCGCGGCGAGGCTGCCGCCGGCGAACACGGCCAGGCGCCGCGTACGGCAGCGGCGGACGCGTCGCGCGGCAGCAGCATGGCAGCCGCGCCCGAGATCCTCGGCGCGATCCAACGAGGAAAGGAGACGTGATGAGCAGCACACTCATCGGGACACAGACGGCGGTCGAGTGGTGGACGATCGATCCGACCCGGACGACGGTCGAGTTCGAAGTCGAGCACTTCTGGGGCCTGCACACAGTGCGCGGGCGCTTCCGCCGGTTCGACGGCGTGTACTTCCTGGGCCCGGCCGGCGGTGAGATCGAACTGACGATCGACGCAGGGAGCGTCGAAACTGGGAACTCGGTGCGCGACAGGCATCTCCGGTCGGCCGACTTCTTCGACGTGGACGAGCATCCGCAGGTGCGGTTCACGTCCACTCAGGTCGACGGGCTCGGCAACGGCCGGGTACTGGTGACCGGCGAGCTGGACGTGGCCGGCACAAGGGTTCCTCTCTCGTTCGACGCCTCGGTGCGGATGATCGGCGCCGAGCTCGAGCTGGAGGCGACGACGACGGTCGATCAGCGGCGGTTCGGCCTGAACCAGGGCCCGCTCCGCAACATCCGGCCGCCCACGAAGCTGCATGTGCAGGCGCACCTCGTACGACAGCCCGACTAGCGGTCTCCCGCGACGGCGCAGACGCGACGATCTGCGCCGTCAGGGAATCAGACCCGATGGAGAGACACCAGGGTGGCGAGCGGATATTCGTACGCGGAGCGCCGAGGGCAGGATGTTGAAATCGAGCGGCGTGCTGAGGTCGACCGCTTCGCCGTCGATTCCAGCGTGCACAGGCCCAGGCCCGCCCACCTCGACGGATGTAGCCGTCCAGGCGCGGCCCGGCAGCGGGCTGGTACCAGGCGCGGCGATGACGATGACGCCGAGCCGGCCGGAGTCGAGCCTCGGCCGGGTGCCCGGCGCCAGCGTCCGATCGAGCACGTAGGGATTGTTCGAGACGACCACGACGGGCGGATCGCGATGCTCGCGGCCCTCGTCGTCCGCGAGGCGAAGATCGCGTGCCGACTCGCTCGGTCCGAGCACCCGGACTGCCGTCTCCAGGAGCGTTCGCGCCTTCGCGTCGCGATACGCCGCTTGCCGAACCGCCTCGCCGTAGATCCCGACCGAGACGTTGTTGAGAAACAGCCGACCGTTCACGCTGCCGACGTCGATCACGCGCTCGACGCCGTCGATGAACGCCTCGAGCGCGCCGACGAGATCGTGCCGGTCGACGCCGAGGTCGAGCGCGAAGTGGTTCCGCGTCCCGGCTGGGATGCAGACGAACGGCAAGCCGTGCGCATGCGCGGCCGCCGCGACGATCGCCAGCGACCCGTCGCCGCCCGCGATGCCCAGTGCATCCGCGCCGCCCTCGACCGCCTCGCCGACGAGCGACTCCAGGCTCCGATCCGGCCGCAGAACGGTCACGCCGATTCCACGTTCGCGTGCCCGGTCGGCAAGGGCTGCACGCGCAGCCTTGCCGCCCCCGGACGCCGGGTTCACGATCAACTCGGGCCGTTCCGGCGGATCGGCCGGTCGCCAGCCGTACCGCGACAACCGCCGATCATGCTCGTTCACGGCAGCAGCAGCGCCCGCCGTGGCAGCGGGTTGGCAGCGCAGCACGACAGAGTCGAGGCGACACAGCGAGCGAAAGGAGCAGCAATGGCTGACATGGAAAACGTAATCGTCGTTGGGTTCGCGGAGCCGAGCAAGGCGTATCAGGCGCTGACCGTGCTCAAGGAGTGCGACGCGAAGGGTCGCATCGCGCTGCGGTCGGCCGCGATCGTCGAGCGCACGTCCACGGGCGAGCTGCGCACCGTAGCGGGAGCCGACAACGTCGGGCTCGTCGGGACGGCGAGCGGTTCGCTGATGGGCATGCTCATCGGCGTTCTGGGCGGCCCGGTCGGCGTCCTCGTCGGCTGGGGCAGCGGCGCGCTGATGGGCAGCTTGTTCGACATCGCTCGCGCTGAGAAGTCCGACGAGGCGCTCGCCGTTCTCGGCAGGGCCATTCCGCCGGATTCGACCGCGGTGATCGCGGGCGTAGAGGAGCCGGCTGTCGAGGTGATCGACGGCGAGATGGCCAAGCTTGGCGGCGAAGTGACGCGCCAGCCGCTCGACGAGGTCATGAGCGAGCTCGAGGCGGCCGAGTATGCCGCCGAGGTCGCCGCGGACGAAGCGCGGCGAGCACTGCGCGAAGAGCGCAAGGCCGAGGCGAAGGCG
>DATIEW010000790.1:0-11696 GCA_035455585.1 Vicinamibacterales bacterium
GCCTTTGGCGCGCCTGAGTTCGGAATCTGTCACGAGTCGCCCCGGAGGATCCGGGGCGCGCCACTCGACCGGTCCGGCCGCGCCCGAAAAAAGCCCTGAATCGTACCACAACCAGCAGGATGCTGAAAAACGCATCCTGAATGACAAATGGGCAAAGGGAAATGGCCAAATGCACCGTTGCTTGCCCATGGCCCATTTGCCATTGCCCATCGGGACGGCCTGCTACACACGGAAATCGCCGACCCGATCGGCGCCGCGTCGCGCTCGAATCCGGCTCGAGAGCGCCATCCCGCCGGTCAGGAATATCCGGATTCCCTGCTCGACGGTGATGTCCGGGTACGCAAGCGCCTCCCGCCGGCAGATGACGACGTCGCCCAGGTACAGATGATTGGTCGGCACGTAGACCGCAACGAGGGACTCGGGCCCGTGCCCGCGATCCACAGTGAATTCCTTCGTCAGAAACCCGAGCTGAAAGCCGCGTGAAGGGTCCTCGATCATGACCACACGCTTGAACCCGTATTCGTTGTCGGGCGAGAACGCGACGACGAGCTGCTTGACCGGCGCATAGATGGTCTTGAAGACCGGAACTCGGAGCAGGTAGTCCTCGCCCCGCTGGAGCAGCCGCTTGCCGAACACGTTGGTCGCCAGGGCACCCACCAGCAGCACGACCAGCGCCGTGGTCAGGATGCCGAGACCAGGCGGTACGCCCTCCACTTCGCGCTCGAGCCAACGCGCGTAAAGCGGTCCGACCAGGCCGTCGATCAGACCGAAGATCCACACGAAGGCCGCAATGCTGATCACCAGCGGTACCGTGACGAAGAAGCCCGCGATGAAGCTGCGGCGGAGCCAGGGGAGGAACATGACTCAGTCGGCAGTCAGTCGGCAGTCGGCCTACGCATCACCCGCAACGTTCGCCATCAGCGGCCCAGCAGCCAGATCGTGGTCGCTCCTGCCAGGACCAGGCGATAGTACGCGAAGACATCGAGCTTGTGACCGGCCAGAAAGCGGAGAAAGTACTTGATCGTCAGGTAGCCGACGGTGGCGGAAACCAGCACGCCGACGGCAATCAGCAGTCCGGCGGCAGCGTCCAGCCCGATGCGGCCGAGCTCGAGGGCCTCCTTGCCCGCGGCGGCAATCATCGCCGGAATGGCCAGCAGGAACGTGAACCGGGCGGCTGCGTCCCGGCGGATGCCCAGGAACATCCCGACCGCGATGGTCGAGCCCGAACGGGACACGCCGGGGACGAGGGCGGAGGCCTGGGCGCAGCCGATCAGCACGGCGTCAACCACGCTCAGCGACCCCTCGGCACGGGTCCGCGGGCCGAGCCGCTCGGCGGCCAGCATCGCGACCGCGCCGATGGCAAGCGCGCCACCGGCCACCCCCGGCGTCCGCAGCGTCCGTTCGATCACGTCCGCGAAGAGGAGTCCCACCACGACGACGGGCACCGTGCCGGCGGCGATGAGCTGCACGAGCCGCCCTGCGGACCCCGGGCCCGCCGAGAGCGCCGAGGGGAGCGCCGCAGTCATGGCGGCGACCTCGCTCCGGAAGAACGCCAGGATCGCGCAGAGCGTGCCAACGTGGAGCGCGACGTCGAAGGCGAGGCCGAAGTCGGGGGGCGCTTCCCAGCCGAAGAACGCGCGGGCCAGGATCAGGTGCGCGGAACTCGACACCGGCAGGAACTCGGTGATTCCCTGCACGATGCCGAGCAGAACTGCGGCCGGGAGATTCACCCGCCTATCCGCACCGGCCGGTTAGGACCCGTCCGTGAATACGTGTGCCACTTCGGGCGTCGAGGCGCCCGCAGGACAAGGCGCGAGGAGCGCGCATACCGGGAGTATGCAAGCGACGGGCAACGCTGCCGTGCGGGATGCATCCGCCTTCGCGTAAAGCTACGGCGGACCGCCGGAGCCTCCGCGAAGGCGGTCGGCGGCCGAATGCAAAGCCATTTCGGGGACACCACACTACGACGCGCGCCTGCGGCCGGCCCGGCGCGTGGCCGGCGCGCCGGTGCTCGGAGCCACCTGCCCCTTTATCGGCCTGCGGCCCTGCCACATGATCGCGATCGCCGCGGCGATGAACACGGTCGAATACGTGCCGGCAATGACGCCGACCAGCATCGTGAACGCGAACCCCTTGAGCACCTCGCCGCCGAACAGGAACAGGGACAGGACGGCGAGCAGCGACGTACCAGCCGTGATGACCGTCCGGGCCAGTGTCTGGTTGACGGCCACGTTGACGATGTGTTCGAGGTTGTCGCGGCGCATCGACCGCATGTTCTCCCGCACGCGGTCGAAGACGACGATCGTGTCGTTGACCGAGTAGCCCGTGATCGTCAGCATCGCCGCGATGACGTTCAGCGAGAGATCGTAGTTGAACAGCACCAGGAAGGTGAGCGTGACGAGCAGGTCGTGAATCGTGGCGACCACGGCGCCGACGGCAAAGCTCAACTGGAAGCGGATCGCGATGTACACCAGGATGCCGGTCAGCGCCAGAATCGTGGCGAGCGTGCCCTGCTGCTTCAGCTGCTCGCCGACGATCGGTCCGATGATCTCGGTCCCGACCACCTTGAAGCTGCCGAGGTCGCTCTTGCCCAGCGCGTCGGCAACCGCATCAGCCGTTCTGCTCAGCTCCCCCCCGGCCTCGGCTCCGACCTCCGACATCCGGATCATGACCTCGCGGGCCGCGGCCTGGCCGTACTGCTGGACGATCGCGTTCGCGCCGCCGGGGATCACGGACAGCGCCGAACGAACCTGCTCGATCCGCGGCATCTGCTCGAACTTCACGATGACGATCGTGCCCCCCGCGAACTCGACGCCGAGCGGAAGACCGCGCGACCAAATGCTGCCGAGACCGGCCAGGATGACCGCGAGCGACAGCACGAGCGCATGCCACCGCCACCTCACGAAGTTGTAATTGGGCGATTTGAAGATCTGCATGATGGACCTGAAGTCAGATGCTCAGCGACTGCGCGGGCGTCTGCCGCCGCGTCAGGATGATCTCGAACAGCGTCCTCGACACGAAGATCGATGTGAACAGGTTCGTCAGAAGGCCGATCGACAGCGTGGTCGCGAAACCGCGGATGGGCCCGGTGCCGAACTGGAACAGGAACGCCGCCGCGATGAGCGAGGTGACGTGCGTGTCGAGCAGCGTCAGGAACACGCGCTCGAAGGCGGTGTTGATGGCCGCGCGGACACCGCGCTGGGCCGACAGCTCCTCCTTGATGCGCTCGAAGATCAGCACGTTCGAGTCGACGCCCATCCCCATTGTCAGGATGAAGCCCGCGATGCCGGGCAGCGTCATCGCCGCGCCGAGATACGCCATCATGCCCAGCAGAATGAGCAGGTTGAAGGTCATCGCCACGACGGCGTTGATGCCCGAGAACCGGTAGTAGAACAGCATGAAGAGCACGACCAGCACGAGGCCGGCGAGCGAGGCCGTCACGCCGGACCGTATCGAATCGAGGCCGAGCGACGGCCCGATCACCCGCTCCTCGAGATAGCTCATCGAGGCCGGCAGCGCGCCCGAGCGGAGAATCAGCGCGAGATCCGACACTTCGTCGCGGGTGAAGCTCCCGGTGATCCGCCCCTCGTCGGTGATGCGCCCCTGGATCGTCGGGTAGGACTGGACGCGCCCGTCGAGGATGATGGCAAGCGCGCGGCCGATGTTGGCCCCGGTGACGTTGCCGAACTTGCGCGCCCCCTCGGGGTTCAGCATGAACCGCACGGCGGGACGGTTGTTCTCGTCGAGCGTCGGGGTTGCGCCGCGCAGATCGCGGCCCGTGACGGCGGCCACGCGCCGGACGAGGAAGTACATCGTACCGGCCGCCCCCGAGCTCGGATCAGCCGCGCCGGTCACCACCTCCATGTCGGCCGGCGGCTGCCCCTTGTAGGGCTCCAGGAGCGCCTCGCGGGAGCCAGACGGCCCGGCTTCGACGATCTTCAGCTCGAGCATCGCCGTCGAGCGGATGATCTCCTTCGCCCGCGCCACGTCCGTCACGCCGGGCAGCTGCACCAGCAGCTGGTCGCCCGAGCCGTGCAGCGCGATGTTGGGTTCCGACACGCCCAGCTCGTTGACACGGCGTTCGATCGTGTCGAGCGCCTGTTCCATCGCCTGGTCCCGGAGGTCCCGCTCGATATTCCCCTTCATGGTGAACTGATAGGCGCCGCCGGGACCGGGATTGCGGTCGTAGCTGGCGCCCGCCTCCTCGTCGGTGACGCGGCGGAACTCGGCATCGCGGTCCTGTGGAACGCCCTCGACGCGGAACGTCGTCGGCGAGGTGACGGGGATCGCCCCGACGGCAACCCCGGCCGTCTTCAGCGACTCTCTGAGCTGCTCGGTCGTCGACGTCGTCGAGATGCGCAGCGCGTCGTCGGTGTGCACGCGCAGCACCAGGTGCACGCCTCCTTTGAGGTCCAGGCCGAGCGCGAGCTGCCGCGCCATGAGCCAGCCCGGCGCCGGCAGCCCGTAGCGCTGCGCGAGAATCGGATAGACGCCGAGCCCGCCGAACACGACGAACACGACCGCGATGGTGATCACTCTCCAGCGAATGTTCTTGTTCATGGTAGTGACCCGTTACCGTGATACGTGGCATAGGTCCCGGAGCGCGGCGCCCGGATGGCAAGGCGCGAGGAGCGCGCATATCGGGAATATGTAAACGACGAGCAACGCAGCCAGCCGGGATGCCCCGCCCGGGGATCATGTCGCGTATCACGGTAGCGGGACACTAGATGCTTCCCGACTCGGGCACGACCGGCTCCTGCCCCTGATAGCCGCCCACGGCGTGGCGCGCGATCTCGATCCGGACCTTGTCCGCGATCTGGAGCTGCACCGTCTTGTCGTTGAGGCGCGTGACCTGCCCGTAGATGCCGCCCGTCGTCACCACCTTGTCGCCGATCTTGAGCTCGGTCTGGAACTGCGCGATCTTTCGCTGCCGGCGCTTCATGGGCGCCAGGATCAGGAAATAGAAGATCGCCACGATCATCACGAACGGCAGGAACTGCGCCCAGGCGGGGGCCTGTCCGGGGGCGGCCATGGCGACGAGGAGCGCAGCGGTCGCGTGCGACATCAGTGCTGTGGACGGCGGGAGAAGGTCCGATGGAACTCCAGGCGGAGTTTTTCGAACGTGTTGAACATTATAGCCTCTCTGATCCTCCGCATGGTATCAAGGTAAAAGTAGAGGTTGTGCACCGTGTTGAGCGTTCCCGCCGTCATCTCCCCGGCGAGGTACAGGTGCCTCAGGTACGCGCGAGAGAAGTGCCGGCACGTGTAGCAGCCGCAGTCGGGGTCGGGCGGCCGCCGGTCCTCGGCGTAGCGCGCGTTCTTGATGGCAATCGGTCCCCGCCGCGTGATCAGCTGGCCGTTTCGCGCGTTCCGCGTCGGCAGCACGCAATCGAACATGTCGACGCCGCGCGCGACGCACTCGAGCAGATCGTCGGGCATCCCGCTCCCCATCAGATAGCGCGGACGCTCCTCCGGAAGGAGCGGCGTCGTATGCGCGACGACGTCGTACGTGACGTCGGCCGGCTCGCCGACGCCGAGGCCGCCGATGGCGTAGGCGTCGAAGCCGACCGCCACCGTCGCCTGGGCGCTCTCGGTGCGCAGGCCGAGGTCGGCAGCGCCCTGGACGATCCCGAACTGCGCCTGGTCCGGGTTGGTCACACAGACGTCCGGTGTCGACGCCGGGTCGGTCCTGATCCTCTCGAAGCGCGCGCGCGCCCGCCTCGCCCACCGGATCGAGCGCTCCATGGCGATCCCCGCCGCGTCGCGCGGCGCGTCCGCGCCCAGACACTCGTCGAGCACCATCGCGATGTCCGAGCCGAGCTCGGTCTGGACGTCCGTGGCCCGCTCGGGTGTCAGCATGTGCAGCGACCCGTCGATGTGCGAACGGAACTCGGCTCCCTCTTCGGAGATCCGGCGGCGATCGGCCAGGCTGAAGATCTGGTAGCCGCCGCTGTCGGTGAGGATCGGGCGCGTCCACCCCATGAAGGCGTGGAGCCCGCCGGCGCGCGCGATGAGGCCGGCGCCGGGCTTGAGGTACAGGTGGTAGGTATTCCCGAGAATGATCTCGGCCCCGAGCTCCTCGAGGTCCCGGTGTGTCAGCGCCTTGACCGCCCCCCTGGTGCCGACCGGCATGAAGGCCGGCGTCCGCACGAGGCCGTGCGCCGTGCGCATCTCGCCGCAGCGCGCCGCGCCGTCACGGTGCAGCACGCGAAACTCGAACGCCTGCCCCACGGGTACCAAGGATAACGCCCCGCGCCTCCTGTCTCCTGTCTCCTGCTGTATTCTTTCCTCGTGAAACGGCTGCGTGTCGGCGTCCTCTATGGCGGCCGATCCGGCGAACACGAAGTCTCGCTGGCATCGGCGGCCGCCGTGGTCGCGCATCTCGATCGCAGCCGCTACGAGCCGATCCCGATCAAGATCGACAAGAACGGCCGGTGGGCGATTGCGGATCGGCCACCGACGTCGATGTCTGCCGGCGACGTCATCGAACAGGCGCGGCTCGAGGCGGCGCGGCCCGCGCGGACGGGCCGGGAGGTGCACCTGGTGGCGCGGCCGAGCGACGAGACCATCCTCTCCATCGACCGCCGCCCATCAGCGCGCGACAGCGAGGCCGGTCAGGCACTGGTCACCGGCCTCAGCCTGGATGTCATCTTTCCCGTGCTTCACGGCCCCTACGGCGAGGATGGCACCATCCAGGGGCTGCTGGAGCTGGCGAACGTGCCGTACGTGGGCGCGGGTGTCCTGGCGTCGGCGCTCGGGATGGACAAGGCGCTGATGAAGATCGTGTTCGCCGCCCGCGGTCTTCCTGTCTGCGACTACCGCGTGGTCATGCGGCACGACTGGGAGCGGCGGCGCGACGAGATCGCGCGCGCGCTCGAAGGCGACCTCGGGTTCCCACAGTTCGTCAAGCCCGCCAATCTCGGCTCGAGCGTCGGCATCTCGAAGGCCAAGGATCCGGGGAGCCTGCGCGACGCGGTGGACCTGGCGGGCGCGTTCGACCGCAAAATCGTCGTGGAGGCAGCCGTGCCCGACGCCCGAGAGATCGAATGCGCGGTGCTCGGCAACGACGAACCCGAGGCATCGGTCCCCGGAGAGGTGTTTCCCTCCAGGGAGTTCTACGACTACGAAGCCAAGTACATCGATGAGGGGTCGAAGACCGTAATCCCCGCGGAGCTTCCTGCACCGGTGGCCGCCGAGATCCAGCGGCTGTCGCTTGCCGCCTACCGGGCCCTCGACTGCGCGGGCATGGCGCGCGTGGATTTTCTGCTCGGCGGGAAGAAGGGCGCGATCTTCGTCAACGAGCTGAACACGATCCCCGGCTTCACCACCATCAGCATGTACGCGAAGCTCTGGGCCGCCTCCGGTCTCGAGTACCCCGCGCTGCTCGATCGTCTCGTCGCGCTGGCCATCGAGCGGCATGCGGCGAAGCAGCAGCTGCGCACGAGCGTGATCTGAACCGGCTACAGGTTCTTCATCCTCCGTCCGACAAGATTCTGCGGTGACTTTTTTTGACTTTTGGCGAAGTTTGTGCTTGACACTGGATTTTTCTCATCCATAATCTACATCTTGTATGAGGGTGGACCGCTCAGCCCACCTGTTGTAACCGTCGGTAACCAGTAACAAAGCTGAGCTGCCACATTCCAAGGAGGAATAATGGCGAAGAAGACTGCGAAGGGCGGCAAGAAAAAGGGCGGGAAGAAGCGCTAGGCCCGAGCCGCCTACCGGTCCGGGGGTGTCGCGAGCTGACACCCCCTTTTTTGATGCCGAATCTCCCGCCGCGTGGGAGTGAACGCAAAGAGGCGACGGGCGCTGACGGAACGGGCCGGCGTGCCGAGAGGGCAGCGGCGCCGCGACGCAGTTGAGCCCCTCGCGGAAACGAATCCTACGAGCCGAAGGGGGGGATAAGCGACAATGGCGAAGAAGACGGCCAAGGGCGGGAAGAAGAAGGGCGGCAAGAAGCGGTAAGCCAGCCCACCCGCCAGAAAAGGGGGCGCGTCTGCCCCCTTTTTTGCTGTACCTCCTGTGCCTGCCAGCCCTGGCCATCCCAGACCCGCACGCGTTCGATGACGTCGCCCGGCGCGATCAGATCCACGACGTCGATCCCATTGACCACCATGCCGAAGACGGTGTACCGGGCGTCGAGGTGCGGCTGCGGCGAGTGCGTGATGAAGAACTGACTGCCGCCCGTGTCGGGTCCGCCGAGCGCCATGCCCACCGAGCCTCGCAGGAACGGTCGATCGTTCAGTTCGTCGCGCACGCTGTAGCCGGGACCTCCCTGGCCGTCACCCCGCGGATCCCCGTCCTGGATCACGAAGTTGGGCACCACGCGGTGGAACTGCAGTCCGTTGAAGTACCCCTTCCGCGCCAGCGCCACGAAATTGTGCGACGTCTGCGGTGCGTCGAGCATGGCCAGCTCGAACTCGATGGTGCCCTTGGTGGTCTCGATGAACACGTGCGGCGAGTAGGCCGGCGCGAGCAGTTGCGGGTCGTCGTAGGCAACGATCGGGTCGCCGGGCACCGGACGGATCGCGCTGCCTGGATCCGAGTCCGGATCGAGCTTCTCGAGGAGGTCCGCCGCTCGCAGCCGGATCGCCCAGTCCCGGTCCGCCAGCGCGTCGGTCAGCGTCGCGAGTGCCTCGCCCGGTCCGAACGTCGCCAGCGACTCGAGCGCGGCGGCCCGGGCGCCGGATGCGGAGTCGGCGAGCGCCGTCCGGTAGGCTTCGCGCAGCGCGGCGGCGGCGCCTTCCGGCTTCAACCGTCCGAGCTGCCTGATCGCGGCAGCCCGCACGGCGAAATCCGGCTCCTTCAGGTGGTCGAAGAGAATCGACGCGAGATCGGACACGGCGAGCCGCCCGAGCGAGGACAGCACCGGCGGGATCACGCGGCGATCCTGGTCGCCGAGCATCGACCTCAGCCGAGGGACTGCGATCTCGGGCGGAAGCTCCGCGAGCAGCGCGGCGAGCGCGGCGCGCACGCGCCAGTCGGGGTCCGGATCCATTGTGGCGAGCGCGAAGATCAGACTCTCCTGATCGATCGCGGCCACGGCCCGCAGCGCCGCGGTCCTCAGCGCCGGCGAACGGTCGGCGAGCAGGTCGAGCGCGTACGGCAGCCCGTCGCGATCTCGAAGCGCACCCAGGGCGGCGACCGCCTCCAGCCTGAGGTTGGGATCTACCGCAGGGTCGGACACGATCGCGGTCAGCGGCTTCACCGCTGCGGGCGCCTGGATCTGAGCCAGCGCCCGGACGGCTGCCACGGTCACTTCGAGGCCCGCATGCCCCGACGGGGTCAGCAGCCGGAGCAGCGCTTCGGCCGAGGGTTCGTCCCGCGTCGCGCCGAGTCCGCGCGCCGCGAACGCGCGCGTGTATCGCCCGGAGGCGTCCAGCAGGTGCCGCAAAGCCGGCACGGCACGCTTGTCGCCAATGCGTTGCAGCGCGTACGCGACGGGCCACCACACGGTCACCGGCCGGTCCTCCTCCAGCACCGCCGCCGCGAGCGGCTCGTAGGCGCGCAGGCGCACGAGCGCGAACAGCCCGAGTTTGAACGCTTCCGCCTCGGGAGCGGGCGAGGTCTGCTCGTCCGGCTGCATTGCCAGAACCGGAGCGCTCCGCGCGTACTCCGCGACCATCCGGCCGACCGGCTCGGCCGCCGTGCGGGCGTCCATGAGTCCCAGCGCCTCGGCGGCGCGTCCCCGCACGAGCGGCGCCTCGTCCGCGAGCAGCGGCAGGAGCGCGCTCTCGCCCGACCGGTCGCCGACGAGACCGAGCGCGAACGCCGCCATGGCGCGCACCTCGGGATCGACATCTGCCAGCGTCGCGACGAGCGGCGCCACTCCTTCCGCCAGCCGCACGCGTCCGATCGCGAGCGCCGCGCGACGGCGGATTCTCGGCTCGGGGTCGCGCACGAGCACGGAGAGGTCCGGTGAGGACGTCGGCGGCGGGGGAGCCACCGGCGGCCGGCGCCGGCCCTCCTGAACCGGCGGGACTTCCGGCTCCGGCGGAGGGGGCAACCGGAGGATGCGGCGATCCTCGAGTTCCAGCATCCACGCCATCTTCTGCTCGAAGCTGATGACGGGCGGGGGCGGGGGCGGCGGCACCGTTGCGCAGGCGGTCGTGCCTACCAGACAGCCTGCGACAGCGATCACACGGAGACTGCGGTCCATTCGCTCTGACCTCGTGGTTACGCCCTCAAGCGGCGCTGTGGACGGCGCGCCACTCGGCAATCTCCTCCGTCGCCGCCTCCACACGGTCCCTGACGATCTCGACGCCGAGCCCAGGCCCCGTCGGGACGGGAATGGTCCCATCGGCGCGTACGGTGACTTCCGGCTCGATCAGATCGGGCGCGTAGTAGCGGTGGCTGGCGGCGACGTCGCCGGGCAGCGAGAAGTTCGGGAGCGTGGAGAGGTGGATATTGTGCATCCGTCCGATGCCGCTCTCGAGCATGCCGCCGTGCCAGACGGGAATGCCGGCTGCCGAGGCCACGTCGTGGAGCTCGATCGACGGACCGTGGCCACCCACCCGCCCGGGCTTGATGTTGATGATCCGGCAGGCGCCGAGTTCGAGCGCCTCTCGAGCCGCGCGGACCGAGTGGATCGACTCGTCGAGGCAGACAGGCGTGCGGATCTGCCGCTGGAGGCGCGCGTGATCGCGGAGGTCGTCGTAGTCGAGCGGCTGCTCGATCATTATCAGGCCGAAGCGGTCGAGCGAGGCGAGATGCCCGGCGTCGGCCAGCGTGTAGGCGGCGTTGGCGTCCACCATCAGCGGGATGGGGCCGAATCGATCCCGGATGCGCTCGACGGCTTCCACGTCCCAGCCGTGCTTGATCTTGATCTTGATGCGCCGGTATCCGGCGGCCCGCTCCACCTCCACGCGCTCGACCAGCTCGTCGAGCGAGTCCTGAATCCCTATCGACACACCCGACTCGATGGCCTGGCGGGTCCCGCCGAGCAGCGCCGACAGGGGGCGTCCCTGCTGGCGGGCGGCGAGATCCCAGGCAGCCATCTCGACGGCGGCCTTGGCCATGTTGTGGCCTCGGATCAGCTTCAGGCTGTCGAAGAGATCGCGAGGATGGTGGAAGGTCCGGCCCAGCACCTGCGGCGCGATGACGTCGCCGATCACGTGCCACGCCGTTCGCGTCGTCTCGGAGCTGTAGTAGGGACCCGCGTCCGCGACGCACTCGCCGACACCGATGGCGCCGTCGTCTTCCACGGTGACCAGCACGAACGGACGCTCGTGCACCCGCCCGAAGCTCGTCTCGAAGAAGCGGACCAGCGGCAGGCGCAGCAGCCGGAGCTCGATGCGATCGATCTTCACGCGATCATGCTATCGCAATCGCGCGAAGCGTTTGGCTATACTTCGCTGCACGGTGAACTTCCGCTACATCGCCATCGAGGGGGCGGCCTGCGCGGGGAAGTCGCTGCTGGCCGATCGGCTCGGGGCGCGCCTCGACGCCACGGTGGTGCTCGACGAGACCGACAACCCGTTCCTCGGCGACTTCCACGCCGGCAGGCCGGGCGCCGCGTTTCAGGCGCAGCTGTTCTTCACGCTTGCGCGCCACCGGCAGCAGGCGTCCCTCCGGCAGTCCGATCTGTTCAGCCAGCTCGTGATCTGTGATTACCTGTTCGAACGCGACAAGATCTACGCGTATCTCAACCTCGACGACAACGAGCTGTTCATCTACCAGCGCCTGTACGAGCTCCT
>DATIEW010000791.1:0-2085 GCA_035455585.1 Vicinamibacterales bacterium
AGGACGAGCAGCGCCATGCTCGTTCCGAGAATGCCGAGAATGCTGGAACCGATGAGGAGGTTCTTCCGGCGTGTCGCATCCACCGCCGCATCGAGCGATCCCGAAGAATGCTTCAGCACGAGCTTCCACCCGGCAGGTCCGCCGGCGGCGCCCTGGGCGAACACCGGGACGTTCGCGGACGTACCGGCCGGCAGCGTCCCGCCCGGCCCCGACTGCACGACGATCGACAGCGGCCGGGCCTCCAGGCGCGTCACGCTCCGACCGCCAGCGCCCGTCGAGCCGGGCGGCGCGTGCACGGCCGCGGCGAACGCAGAGAAGCGGCGCACTTCGGCAGCCAGCGACGCGAAGTCCTGGGCGCGGACCCTGAAGAAATCGGCTGCGGCGTCCACCGTCGCGCCGGACGCGGGCGAGAAGTCAGGATCGGATCGATACAGAACGCGGGCGCCGTCATCGCCGCTGACGACCGCGACGCGGAAGTCCAGGCCCGGCTCACCGCCGCTGAAATGGCGCCGCGTCAGCTCGGGAAAGAGCTCTCCGCTGACGTAGTTCACATCGATGGCGAGGATCGAGTACGAGAAGTGCGACGGGATCCGGCGCTCGATCGGCGCCTCGCCGAGCAGCATCATCGTCAGGGGCATGGGCGCGACGATCGCGGGCGCCTGCGGCCAGGTCGGCGCGGCCATGCGGCGGATGACCACGGTCCCCCCCGGCGCCGTTTCGGAGATGTCTCCAGGCAGCAGATGCGTGCGCCAGTCCCTCATCGCGTCAGGCCAAGCGGTCGGGATCAGGCCGCGCGCGGAGGGATCGAACCGCAGCAGGCGAGGCTCGCCCTTCGGCGGCGCCGCCCCGGCCTCGATCGAAGGAATCGCAGTGAAGACGTAGAAGGAGTCGAACAGCCGTGGAAACCGCGATGTGGCCAGCCACCGATCGTAACGCTCGGCAAACCGTTCGGCCATCTCCTCTTCGTGCTCCGCCGGCTCGGCCTGGAAGAGGAGATACGCGCGCGTCAGCTCGCGGTCGACATCCTGAGTAAACTCCAGAACGCCGTGCGTCAGGCGCGTCCGCTGCCTGTCGCGATCGGCTTCGGTGATGCGGCCCAGCCACTGGTACTGCAGGAATGCGAGCAGGACCATGAGCACCGCGAGCGCCAGCACCGCGACGAACAGCGGAGGCTTGAAGCCCCTCGACATGAAGCGAGTCTAGCACGCCGCCCAGAGCGCCCGGTTACGCGCCCGGCGCAGGTTTTACGTCCTTAACAAACTCTTTTCCCCCTCTTAACGATTCCCCTCGCCCGAAGCGACATGATCGTTCGTCTCATGACCAGGTTAATGAATGCGAGGGTACTACTCATGCGAATGCAGCGTGCGGCAGCCGGACTGACAGCTCTCGTGCTCGCAACCGGCGCGGGTGGACATGCGGCCGGCAGCGGCGACGACCGCGCCCGGGAGGTGCTCGCGGCGGCGCGCAAAGCAATCGGTGGAGGGAAGCTGGATGCGCTGGCGACGCTGAGCGTTCAGGCAGGGGTGCAGCGCAACGCCGGAAATTTCCAGCTGAACTCCGATGTGGAGATGCTCCTGGAGATGCCGGACAAGTACGCGCGCATGGATTCGATCCGCACACCGATGGTCGCCGAGATGAGGACGGGATTCAACGGCGACCGGGCCCTCCAGGGTGCCGGCCAGACCGCCATTGTGGGCGGCGGCGCCATGATGATCCGGATGGGCCCTGGGGCCGCGGCCCACTCCGGGAAGCTCACGCCAGAACAGCAGGAAGAGGCGAACCGCACCGTCGTCCTAACGGCACGTCACGAGCTGTCGCGGCTGTTGCTCGGGTGGTTCGGCATGGCGCATCCGTCGCTGAGCGCCGACTACAAGTACTACGGCGAGGCGGAATCTCCCGACGGCAGGGCCGACGTGATCGAGGTCAGCGGCGCGGACGGCTTCGCCGCGCGGCTGTTCATCGACCAGCAGACGCACCTCCCGCTCATGGTCACCTACCAGGCGTCGCCGCCTCGCGTCATGACGGTCGGCGGCGGAAGCGGCTCCGGCGTTCAGGTCATGCGGCGGAACGGTCAGTCGAGCGACG
>DATIEW010000792.1:0-10915 GCA_035455585.1 Vicinamibacterales bacterium
CCATCCCGCCGCCAAAGCAGGCGAGGATCACCACGGTCAGCGCGGTGAGACGCCAGTTCAGATACACGAGAATGCCGAGCGAGAAGATAGCGGTGACTATCGAGCCGGTCAGCTGCACGAGACCCGTGCCGACCAGGTTCCGGATGCCTTCCGCGTCGGTCATGATGCGCGAGATGAGCACGCCGGACTGCGTCGAGTCGAAGTAGCGCACCGGCAGCCTCGCCACGTGCGCCTCCACGCGCCGGCGCATGTCGGTGATGGCGCGCTGCGCGGCGACGCCGAGCACCTGCGACAGTGCGAAGGAGGTTGCCGCCTGTACGATGGTGGCGGCCCCGGCCGCGAGCGCCAGCGGCATCAGCAGATCCGCCCGCCCCCTGCCGATCACATCGTCGATGAGGAACTTCGACGTCGCCGGGAGGACGAACCCGACCAGCCTGTTGACGAGCATGAGGCCGAGGCCGAGAGCGAGCCGGCCGCGTCTGGCGGCCAGCAGCGAGCGAGCCTCGCGCCACGCATCGGATGCCGTGACCTTCCTTGCGGGCGTCGCGTTGACCGGCTCCCGCCGCACCGCGTCGGACCGGCGTCCCCTGGCCGCTTCCGACCGCGGAACCCGTAGACTGTTGAAGCCGATAGCCATCTAACCTAGCCCCACACCCCCGCCTTCGCCCGAAGCGCTACGGCGGGCCGCCGTAGTCTTGGCGGAGGCTGGCCGGCTCGGTCGCTTGCGGGGCAACGCCCCGCGCCGCCCCTCGCAGGCGCGCTGTGCGCGCCCTCGGACGTCCACGCACGAAGAATCTGACACATACGCATACATTCTGGCGCCTCGGAGAGCCTCGCCGAAGCTTGAGCGAAGGCGGGGGCGAAGCCCCCCGGTCAATTATGACGCTTCCCCCAAGGCGAACGTCTCGATGGCCCGCGCCACGCCGGCCTCGTCGTTGCTGGCCGTCACCGCCCATCCCCGCTGTTTCAGTTCCGGCAGGGCGTTGGCGACCAGCACCGCGCGGCCGGCGTATTCGAGCATCTCGAGGTCGTTCAGATTGTCGCCGATCGCCATCACGCCGGCCGGCGACAGACCTCGCCGCTCGGTCCACTGCCGGAGCGCCGCGCCCTTGGAGCACCGCGCGCGAACCACATCGACCAGCGAGAAGTCCCGCTGTATGTACTCCGTCAACGCAACGGAGAATGCCTCACCATCCTCCGGCGCGCCGTCCGCGGCCGTTTCCAATACCCCCTCAGGCCGTTGGACATCCGGCGCTCGCCCGGCGAGGATCCGGAGGCGATCGAAGAGGGAGCGCATGGCGGCACAGCCTCCGGTGAACATCACCTGAACCGGGTCTTCGCTCAGCGCGTCCTCCAGCGGGCGGAGCTCCGAAATGTACGGGCGGTTCGCGTGGAAGAACCGGCTGTGGCGCGGATGCTCCCAATCGACCGATTCGAAGACGACCTGCCCCTGTAGAGGCCGATCGAAGATCACGGCCGCCGTCTCCCGGTGCTCGGGCACGTGCGCGAGAACGTGACGGGCCGTCTCACGCGGCAGCAGGTTCCGGACGAGCGTCTCTCCATCATGAGTCTTCACGATGGCGCCGTTGCTGAGAATGAAGGTGAACGGCCGCGGCAGAGACTCGACCACCGTCCGGGCGAAGTCGAACCGCCTGCCCGTTGCCAGCACGACCTCGATGCCGGCGTCCAGCGCGCGGGAGATGGCGGTCCGGTTCGCCTCCGGGATCTGGCCGCCGCTGTCGAGCAGCGTGCCGTCAATATCGATCGCAAGCAGGCTGATCAATGGGCTATGGACTATGGGCTATGGGCCATGGGCAAGGCGCGCGATTGATGGCCAAAAGCAAAGCCGTTCAGGCGCACTCGACGAACGACGGCGTGCGCTCACGGAACCGGCAAATCACGATCGCCGTCGTGCATTTGCCCATGGGGCCCGTCCTATTGCCCATTGCCCATCGCCCATTGCCCATTTCACTAGCGTCTGTCGAACTGCACGCGCACCTCGCCGACGATCTGGCGCTTGGTAGTATCGCCGAAGATGTGCTGCTGCGCATCGACATTGCCGAGGTTGACGATCTTGATCGACGTCGTCACGCGGTCGTCCGCCCAGCGTACACCAAAGCCCCCGTTGACGAGGGTATACGCGTCGGTCGTGCCCGAGTAGCGTGCGTCGAGCACGTCCTGCCAGAAGGCGTCATCCGTGAAGCTCACCGACAGATTCCCGTGGAAACGGCCCCGGTTGAACGCGACGCCAGCATTGAACCGGTTCGTTGGCGGCAGGTTCAGCTCGCTGAGGTCGAAGTCCTTCGGGTCCGGCTCACCCTGCCAGGAATAGTTCGCGAAGACGTCGACGTTGGCGTTGATCGGGCTCTGGACGCCGAGCTCGAAGCCCTGCTGCGTGCTCCTGCCGAAGTTCAGGTACGTGAACCGGCCGGGCAGGCTCCTCCCCGGGAGGAGGTTGATGGCTCCCGGAGGCAGCGGCCAGTTGGCCGGAGGGTTGGCGGCCGTGTAACGCCCCGTCGTGTCCTCGGTGAAGAGAATCTCGTTCTTCACCCAGTTCGTATAGAAGGCCGCCGACACCACGGCGCGCCCCACCGCGGCCGAGTACCCGATCTCGAAGGCGTCCATCAGCTGCTCATCGAGGTCCGGGTTGCCGACGATGTTCACGGGAAGGAGGTAGGGGGGCGGCACGCCGAATACACTGAGGTTGATCGGCTCGGCGATGACCAGGTTCAGGTGGTTGTTGATGACCGACGGCGAGCGGTACGCCCGGTTGTACGACACGCGGAACGTCTGATTCGGCCGCGGCTTGATCATGAAGGTGGTCCGGGGCGAGAACACGACATCGTCGATGTAGTCGAAACGGTCGAGCCGGGCGCCGATCACCCAGCGGAACATGTCGGACAGGAAAATCTCGTCCTGCCCGTAGACGCCGAACTCCAGCCGGTCGTCCGAGGAGGGAGCGATTGACAGATCGAAGAAGTTGAATCGCAGGTTCCCTCCGTAGCTCACCACGTGGCGGCCGGCGAAGGCCTGCACGTTCGACAACTCGAAATCATACGTGTTGGTCTTGAATTCGAAGGGAATCGGAAGTCCCGTGGTGGGGCTGATGCTGAGCAGGTTGGAGGCGTCCCCGTTCAGGATGTTGGTGAAGAAGTTCGCGCGGAGCCCGCCGCGCGAGTAGGTGGCCTTGATGTAGCCCATCACGGTGCCGCTGTCGATATCGAACGGACCGATGCCCGAGTGCATGATCCCATCCGTGCCCGCCACACCGCCCGAGAACGTCAGCTTCCGGCCGTCCTCGAAGTCGTAATCCACCCTGGCGTCGAACTTCGGCTGCGTCGTGCCCTGATTCGCGAAGCCCGGATAGCTGGCACGCGGATCGGTGCAGACCTCCGGCCTGTCGCACGGAATCACACCGGTCGGACGCGAGAGCGGATCCTGCGAGTACCCGCCTGCCGACAGCTTGTAGGCCCAGCGATCGTCGACTGCCTGCGCGTGGGTTCCGCTGACGTACCAGACCGTGCCGGCGCCCTCCGGGCTGACACGGTCGAACCCCCCGATGCCGAACACCGCGCCCGTGCCCTGCATCTCGCGCGGAGACTTGGTGATGACGTTGACGACGCCGTTGAACGCGTTGGCGCCCCAGATCGCCGACGCCGGTCCGCGGATGACCTCGATCTGTTTCACCTCGTTGAAGTTCACCGGGAGGAAATCCCACATCACGAAGCCGAAGAAGTCCTGGTAGAGGCTCCGGCCGTCGAGCAGCGCAAGCTGGCCGGTCGCCAGCGTGCCGGTCGCAGCCCTCGTCGTGATGTTGATGTCGCGCGCCGAGACCTGGGTGATGTTCACGCCGGGGACCGCCCGGAGCAGTTCCGCGAAGTTCTGCGACGGCGCAATCTCGATCGTCTGGCTCGTCACGACGCTCATCGTCGCCGGCGCGTCGACCAGCCTCTCTTCGGCCTTCGATGCGCTCACGACGACGGTCTCCTCGTATCTGGGGGTCTCCCCGGGCTTCTGTTCCGGTTTCGCAGGCGGCTGCTGCTGCGCCGGAGGCTGCTGCGCCGGAGGCTGCTGCGCTGCGGCCACACCAGTCGACGCGATCCACACCAGCGCCGCCAGGGCTCCCGATCGGCACACGGAACTCATGGTCCCTCCTGTCGGATTCGAAAAAACCTCTATGCGGGGGATTATCGGAATGCGCCGGTATACCATAGACACGGCCGTTTTCGAGCGCCGGGCCGCCTTAGAGACGCGGCCCGAGCCGTGGGCGGCTCCGACCGCGTAGTGTAGCAGGATCGATTCAATCATCGTCTTCTGGCGGAGACCGGTCTACAATCTTTCCCTATGGTAAGAGCTGGGACCTACTCGATCGGGCTGGCTGCGACGCTGTGGTTGAGCGTTGTGGCCGCTTCCGGCCCACGACCGGAGGGCCAGTACGTGGCCAGGCCGGCCACCGGCGTCCCCACGTTCACCCGGGACGTGGCGCCCATCCTGTTCAAGAACTGCACCGGGTGTCACCGGCCTGGAGAGATCGCGCCGATGTCGCTCCTGACGTACGAGGACGCCCGGCCTTACGCCAAGGCGATCCGCGACGAGATCCGCGACGGCAACATGCCGCCATGGCACGCGGAAGCGCCGCACGGCACGTTCCTCAACGAACGACGAATCAGCGACACCGAGAAGGATATCCTGGTTCGCTGGGCGACCAACGGGGCGCCCAGAGGCGACCCGAGTGACCTGCCGCCGGCTCCGAGCTATCCCGACGGCTGGACGATTGGTACGCCGGACGTCGTTTTCGAGATGGCCGAGGACTACAAGATCCCGGCAGACGGGGTGATCGAGTACGAGTATTTCTACATCCCGACCAACTTCGCCGAACCCAGGTGGGTGCAGGCGGTCGAGGTGCGCCCGGGCAACCGTGGCCTCGTGCATCACGTGCTGGTGTTCTACAAGGCGATGCGCGATCCGTCGTCTCCGGCGGTGCCGGTGCTGCGGCCGAACCGGGAGCAGATGCTCCTCCCGCCCCGGACGCCCGGGAACCGGCCGGTCCGGCGGGATCAGGTTCCAGGGCGTCTGCTGGCCACCTACGCTCCCGGCACCAATCCCCAGGTCTTCCCCCCAGGCACGGCGGTGCGCCTGGAGCCGGGCGGTGTCCTCGAGCTGCAGATGCACTACACGGCCGACGGGGAGGCCGGCAGCGACCGCACGAAGGTGGGTCTGATCTTTTCGAAGGACCCATCGCCACGCGAGGTCCGCGTCTCGCATTTCTTCAACACGAAGTTTACGCTGCCGGCCGGCGCGACCGAGGTGCGCGTCGATGCCGACGTCGGCTTCGTCAGCGACGCGACTGTCTGGGGTCTCTTCCCTCACACGCATGTGCGTGGCAACAGGTGGGAGTACGTGCTGGAGCTGCCGGACGGATCGAAGACGACGGTCCTCTCGGTGCCACGCTACGATTTCAACTGGCAGACCTACTACATGTTCAGTGAGCCGCTGAAGGTGCCCCGCGGCGCGAAGCTCGTCTCGAGCGCCTGGTACGACAACTCGGCAGCGAACAAGTCGAATCCCGACCCGAAGGTCGACGTGACCTGGGGGGATCAGACCTGGGAGGAGATGCAGTACACCGGCATCATGTTCAGCCCCGCCGCATCGGCGGGATCGCCGGCGTCCCGCGCCGTGCGATAGACGACCGCAATCATCGACGAGGAACGACACGAATGAGATCACGAGTGCCCTTGATGCTGTCAGCCGTGGCGCTGTGCCTCGCCATGGCCAGGGTCGGCGCGGCTCCAGAAGAACAGTACGCCCGAAAACCGGCCAGTGACGTTCCGACGTTCTCGAAGGACGTCGCGCCGATCCTGTTCAAGAACTGCGCGGGCTGCCATCGTCCGGGAGAGATCGGGCCGATGCCGCTGCTCTCCTACGAAGACGCGCGGCCCTGGGCGAAGGCGATGCGCGACGAAGTCAGTGAAGGCAACATGCCGCCGTGGCACGCGGACCCCAGCCATGGAGTGTTTGCCAACGACCGCAGCCTGCCGGCCGGCGATCGCGAGACGATCGTCCGCTGGGCCAACGGCGGCGCGCCCAAGGGTGATCCGGCCGACCTGCCGCCCCTCCCGAAGTTCACCGACGGGTGGTCCATCGGCGAACCGGATCTCGTCGTGACGATGCCGGAGCCGTACGAAGTGCCGGCGGACGGATTCGTCGAGTACGAGTACATCGAGATCCCGATCGACATCAAAGAGGATCGGTGGATCCGCGCGATGGAAGTCCGACCGGGAAATCGCGCCGTCGTGCACCACGTGATCGTCTACGCACGGCCGCCGCAGCCGGAGCGCCGACCGGCCGGCTTCCGGCTTGCTCCGGACATGGGGATCCCGGTGGGCGCCAGCGGCGGCCCCGAGGAGCCCGAGGGTCGGAAACGGCCGCGTGGCCTGAGCCGGTTCCCACCGCCGCGGAGGCTGGGTGTGTCGATCGGCGGGTACGCCCCCGGCCACCGCACGCAGGGCTTCGACCCGGGTTCGGCGATGCTGCTGAGGGCCGGTTCGACTCTCGTCCTGCAGATGCACTACACGCCCAACGGAGAGGCGCAGACCGATCAGACGAAGGTCGGCTTCTTCTTCGCGACCGAGCCGCCGAAGACGGAGCTACGGTTCGCGTCGCTGCTCAACGGCAACTTCGCCATCCCCGCCGGCGCGACGAGCCATGAGGTCAAAGCGGAAATGACTGCCTTGGCCGACGTCACGCTGCGCCAGCTGCTGCCGCATACGCACCTCCGCGGCAAGAGCTGGGAGTACACGGCGATCTATCCCGACGGACGATCCGAGGTCATCCTCTCGGTGCCGAGATACGACTTCAACTGGCAGACCGACTACGTGTTCGCCCAGCCGCTGAAGCTGCCGAAAGGCACGACGATTCGCGCCGTGGCGCACTACGACAACTCCGCCGCGAACAAGTCGAACCCGGATCCGACGGTTGACGTGAAGTGGGGCGACCAGACGTGGGAAGAGATGATGTTCACCGCGTTCGTCTACTCGATCGACGGGGTCGCGCCCGGAACGGTCATTCCGACGACGCCGCGATAGCGACCCGTACTGAATCTCAGGGGACCCGACGAGGGCCGACCCGACTGCCGACACGAGCCCTTCGCCGGTCCCTGCCTTACCTGCTTGCCGCCGGCGCCGGGCTCGCGCTCGCGCCGGCGGCCACGCGCGCCCACGATCCCATCACGACCCGGGTGACCTGGACGGCCGAAGTCGCGCGGATCGTCCAGGCGCGCTGCGTCGCCTGTCACTCGCCGCAGGGGCGCGCGCCCATGTCGCTTCAGACGTGGCAGGACGCCCGCCCGTGGGCGAAGGCGATCAAAGAAGAGGTGCTGACGCGCCGCATGCCGCTGTGGCACGCCGTGCGCGGCTACGGCGACCTCGCCAATGACCCCTCGCTTTCGCCCTTCGAGATCGCGCTCATCTCGGCCTGGGCCGATGGCGGCGCTCCTCTCGGGAAGGGAGAGGAAACAAGGAAAAAGGAAGAAGGAACAAGGAAGAAGGCAGAAGGAGAAACGCAGGACGACGAAGGAATCACGGAGATCACGGTCCCGTGCGGGGACAAGCCGCTGCCCAGAGGCGTGCTGCTGGGGGTGGCTCCCGTGGCGGACCGCGGCGCGTCAGTGGGCATGACGGTGGCGCTGCCCGGCGGACGCCGCGAGATCGTCGCGTGGATCCGCGGCTACGATCCGGACTTCGCGGTCACGTACCGGCTCCGGCGGCCTCTCGAGCTGCCGGCGGGCAGCCGGATGATTGCCGAGCTGATAGAGGAGTCGGATTCGGCGGACGCGCCGCAGGGGTCCAGCACGCGCTGCTCCGTCCGCGCGAGGATTGCGGCGCGGCCGTAGCCACACAGCTGCGCCGGATCGCCCCAGCCTGCGAAAGCCCGTCGTCGCGTTCTCGACGGCCCCCACTCAGGCCATGTGGAGCGGCTGTCGGGCGCCCGGCAGCCACTCCCCGTTGAAGGTGCCGCTACTCCGAGGACGAGGGGATTCGCTTCCCTTCGGTGTCGTACGTCTCGACCGGCCCGAAGCCCTTGAGAATCTCCCCGACTTTCCCCGGTTCGCCCACGGCAACGATCTGCAGGCGGGACGGATTCAGGTATTTCCTGGCGACGGCCTGTACCTGCGCCTGCGTGACGGCCATGACGCGCTCGGGGTACTTGTCCCAGTAATCGGCGGGCAGGCTGAAGCGCCAGCTCGTCACGTAATAGCCGATCATCTGCTGCGGGTTCTCGAGTGAGAGCGCGAAACTGGCGACGAGGGAACGCTGCTGGTCGCGGAACTCCTTCACGGGCACCTCCTCGTCGCGCATGCGCGTCACCTGGGCGAGCAGATCGCGAAGCGCGGGTTCGGTGACCTCCGTCCGGACTTCCGTCGTAGCCTGCCACGTGCCGCGCCACCGCGTGGCTGACACGCCGCTGTAGGCGCCGTACGTATAGCTCTTCTCCTCGCGGAGGACCATGAACAGCCGCCCGCTCGGCCCGCCGCCCAGGATCTTGTTCATCACTTCGAGCGCGTCGTAGTCGGGATCCAACCGTTCGATGCCGGGCGCGCCGACGACCAGATTCGTCTGAACCGACTTCGGACGCGCCACGAAGTACACGCGCGGGGACTCCGGATCCGGCGGCTGGGCGACGGCGGGAGCAGGCGTGCCCGCGCGTTTCCAGGCGCCGAGCTTCGAGGCAACCAGCTTCTGTGCCTCCGCCTGCGAGATGTCGCCCGCAATCGCGAGCACCGCATGGTCCGGCACGTACCGTGTGCGGTGGGCCTCCACGAGGGCCGCGCGGGTGACCTTGTCGAGCGCCTCCGGCGTGGTCGACACCCGGCCCGCGGGGTGGTTCCCGTACAACACCTTCGCAAACATCTCGTTGCCGAGGAAGCCGGCGCTCGAGCGCTGCTGAATCAGGCCCGCCTTGGTGCGCTGCCTGTAGCGGGCGAGCTCGTCCTCGGGGAACGAAGGGTTCAGCAGGACGTCGGCGAACAGTTCGAACAGCGTGCCGACGTCCTCGGTGAGACATGAACCGGATACCGAGGCCTCGGACGTCGAGATGCCGGCCGAGACGCTGAGCGTCGCCGCGATGCTCTCGAGCTGTTCGGACAGCTGCTGGGACGACCGCGTCGTCGTGCCTTCACGCATCACCGCGGCGGTCACGCCCGCCAGTCCCGGCAGGTCGGCGGGATCGTAATAGCCGCCAGCGCCCGGCATCAGGAGCTGGAAGGTGACGCGCGGAACGCGCCGGTCCTCGAGCACGATGAGATGGAGGCCGTTCGGCAGGTCCGCTTCCTTCGGGCGCGGGAGCTTGACACGCAGCACCTCGTCGGAGACCGGCGCCTTGCCTTTCAGGATGACGGCCTTGCTCGATGGCGGCGCCTGAGGAACCTGGGCGCGCGCGCCGGCGACGGCCCCCACGGCGAGCGCGATCACGAGAGTCTTCAGCATTCGCGTACGCATCACAGACCTCCCTGATTGCTCGTGCCGGCCGTCCTGGGATTGGTGATTACGACCGTGCGGTTCTCGCGCGTGAGATACTTCCGCGCGGCCTGCTGGACGTCGCGCGCCGTGACGGCGGCAATCTTGTCCGCGCGCGTGTTGATCAGACCCGGGTCGTCGTAGAAGAGCGCGTACTGCGAGAGCAGAACGGCTCGTGAGAGGCTGCTGCCGACACTGGAGACGAATGCGCTGCGCGCCGTGCGCCGCGCCTTCTGGATCTCCCAGTCGGCGATCGTGCCCGTCTTGACCTTCTCGATCTCCTCGTCGATGGCCCGTTCGAGATCCGCAACGGCCTTGCCGGGGCTCACCATCCCGCCGACGCGGAAGAGGCCGGGGCCCCGAAACGTGCCCGCGTTGGCGAAGACGGTCGGCGCGAGCTGCTGCTGCCGCACGACCTGCTCGTAGAGCCGCGAGCTGCGGCCGCCGGCCAGTACCGTCGCCAGCACCGACAACGGGTACTCGTCGGGCGACATCGCCGGCGGGATCTTGTACGCCAGGTCGAGCCGCGTCAGCCGCGCCAGCTGATCGTCCAGCGTCAGCCGGCGCTCGGCCGTCTGTGCCGGCTCGGTCATGTCGACCGGCGGCGGCGGCGTCTGCGACGGGACGCCCTCGAAGTGCTTGCGGACGCGCGCCAGGCAGTCGGCGGCCTTCACGTCGCCGACGATGGCGAGCACCGCATTGTTCGGGGCGTAGTACGTCTTGAAGAACGAGGCGACGTCCTCGACGGACGCGGCGTTGAGGTCTTCCATCGACCCGATGACGGAGTGCTCGTACGCGAAGTTGTCGTACGCGAGATCGTCGATGGCTTCGAAGGTCTTGCCGTAGGGCTGGTTGTCCAGGCCGAGGCGGCGCTCCTCCTGAACCGCATGACGCTGGTTGTCGAGATTCTCCTTCGTGATCTCCAGCGACCGCATCCGATCCGCCTCCAGGAACAGCGCGAGCTCGAGCTGGTTCGACGGCAGTGTCTCGAAGTAGAGCGTGCGATCCTTGTTCGTCGTGCCGTTCATGTTGCCGCCGTTGTTGAACACCAGCGTGAAATGTTCGCCAGGCCCCACGTTCTCGGACCCCTTGAACATCATGTGCTCGAACAGGTGGGCGAAGCCCGTCCGGCCCTTACGTTCGTCGCGCGAGCCGACGTTGTAGCTCACCGCGATGGAGAACACCGGCGCCGCATGGTCTTCGGCGATAATCACGCGAAGGCCGTTCTTCAGTCTCGTGTCCGTAAAGGTGACTTTCGGCGTCGACGCCGTCACCACCACCACTGTGAGCGCGCACATGCCGGCCAGCGCGAGCCACAGCCGACTCCGCAACACACGCATGCTGACCTCCTTCCTGTTCCTGACGTGACGCGACCCGATTCCCACGATTCCGAGCGGTGT